>JAAYFZ010000226.1 GCA_012727965.1 Clostridiaceae bacterium | reverse complement strand
GGTAAATGATATCGCCATGCACCTATAGGTACCCCTTTCGAATTTAAATTAAGAAAAAAATTAAGAAAAATTATAAGTATAACTAAATGTTTATTTTTTGTTAAATTAAAAAACTTGAACAGTACCAGAATCGCAACAATGATTACTGCATAACCAAGTGTTAACCAACGATTAAGTGCTATGCGGCGACGTAGCTTCCTGCTGGTGTTTTCCAGCTGCTCACTATACGCTATCAGCTGAGAATTGAGCTGCTCCGAATTTTCCTTGAGCTGCTGAGACATTGAAGCAATGATCTGCTCAGCTGAACTATTGCTTAACTCACGCTGTTTCTCAAGCAGCTTATCTGTATTCTCTGTTTCGGCTGTCAGCATGCTCTTCTCAATGGTCTGCAGTCGCTCTAAGTATTCACTTCTCTCATCGAATTGACGGCTGCTTGCAGTCTGTAACTGCGCTAGATTGTCACCAAGAGATGATAAAACAGTATTTTGTTGCTGTCTATTCTCCTCTGAGCTGATCTTGGCGGATAATTGAGCCTGCTCCTGTTGCCTCTGCAGCTGCTCTGCCGCCTCGATCAACTGTTGAAACTGCTCTCTTGTCTCTTCCTTAAGCTCACCAACCTCGGTCAGAGCTTTTACCCATTGAACGCCATTTTCAAGTTCGACTACGGCGCGCTTAAGCTGATTCATATCTGCCATTTTGCTACCTCACATGCGGATTCAGCTGATATATCTGCCGATTTCGGCAAAATTAATCACAAATATAAACTCACAATAGCAATCAAGCGCTCTGCTTGTCAACTATTATGGCAAGCTTGGTGGTCAAGCTGGTCTTCGCTCAGCCTTCCGATCTTCTGCAGTTGAAATTTCGCCGGCTTTTGTCAATGTGTATTTTGTGATCAGAGGACCGACCAATTCATAAACCAGCGTTGCACAGAGCACGACTGCCCTGATAGTAGCACCATATTCAGGCATGATCCTCAGGGCAGCGAGTGATAAACCTATAGCAACACCAGCCTGAGGTATAAGCGTGAAACCAAGATATTTCTGAACAACAGGCTCTGCTTTTGCCAGTTTGGCTCCCAGATAGCAGCCGCCAATTTTGCCGACGACTCTGCCCAGGATATAGACAGTTCCGACCAAGCCGATCTCACGCAGGACAGTGATATCGAGTTCAGCACCTGAAATTACGAAGAATAATAGAAACAACGGTGGTGTGATCGAGTCTGATACCTTCAGAAGCTTAACAGGTTTGCTGCTCAAATTGGCAAAAGCCGCGCCACTCATCATACAGACAAGAAGGGATGAAAGGTTCAACATGGCCGCCAGACCGGCACCTGCCATAATAACTGCCAAGGCCAGGCCCAAACGGTCACCGTCTCTTTTGAATCTACGCAGGAAAATTGCCGCCAAAGCGCCTATGACCAAACCAAGAATAAGTGATCCACCAATCTCCAGGAGAGGCACACCCAGCATAGCGCCAGCGGATAAGTTCGCACCGCTGACTATGACCTGGGCAATAGCCGCGGATATTGAAAAAGCGATCAGAGCAACAGCATCGTCCATGGCAACGACCGGAAGAAGCATTTTTGAAACTGGGCCATCAGCATTGTACTGTCTTATAACCATCAAGGTGGCTGCAGGTGCTGTTGCGGCACCAATTGCTCCCAGCATGATCGCGGCAGGTACCGGTACACCGATCGCGATCAACAGGATATCAAGAATAATTACTGCTCCTAATGCTTCAAATAATGTGATGATAATAGGAGCTGTTCCTACCTGTTTGAGGAATGAAATTTTAAATTCACTACCAATTGAAAAAGCAATGAATCCAAGTGCAAGATCAGAAAGCACATTGAAGCTCATAAGTGTCTCATGCGGTATTAAGCGAGTGAGGCCCAATAGCAGGCCAGCAACCAGATAACCGGTTACAGCGGGCATGTGCAGCTTATGAGCGGCCGCAGAGCCGATGAAACCGACTATGATCATAATAGCTAAATAAAATAGGACCTGGCTCATTTTTTCGACACCTTCCCGTCGAAGAAGCTTATCGGCATACCGAAGAGTACTCCAGTGTCAGGTTTATCCAGTCCACCGACTGCTTCATTTATAGTTTTTCTGACTTCTTCAACCAGCTCATCATTAACAGCCATGAAGATAGTACGGTTAGATTC
>JAAYFZ010000225.1 GCA_012727965.1 Clostridiaceae bacterium | reverse complement strand
TATGGTTTCGCGACAGTTATCGTACTGATCTGCAGTATGAATATCCTTAATACTGTATCGACAAATGTTCTGCTCAGAAGACGCGAGCTTGGTATGCTGCAGGCAGTCGGCATGAGTCGATCTCAGGTTAGAAGAATGCTGCTGATGGAGTCCTCGCTATATGGTGTAATCGGTGCTGTATGGGGATCAGTCATTGGAACTATTCTGCTCTACTTGCTCGGTAAAAGTATTGGAGAAACAATGGGCGGGTTGACTATTCAGTCAATTCCCTGGAATCTGGTATTGGCTACACTGGCCGGTGCTTTCATAATTTCGATCGCTGCAGGCATACTGCCGATCAGACGCGTCATGAAGGACGAAGTCGTCGAAGCGATCCGGGCTCAGGAGTAAGCAACAAACAGATCACAATGGTTCTGATACTTCAATTCTAATTCATATAGCTGGTGGCTGGCAGGTATCGCCTGGTCATCAGGAGATCATCAGACTTCTGGCAGATATTCTATTATAAATAAGATTTATAGCTGCTCTCTCCCCTGCCAATTCTCCAGAAATTCGAGAGCTGCACTCTGATCAATAGGTCTGCTGACATAGTAACCCTGAATCATGTCGCAGTTATTGTTATCCAGATAATTAAACTGCTTTGCGTACTCTATACCCTCGGCTATCACGCAATGACCAAGCTTATGTGCCAGCGAAATAATATCGCCTGTGATAGCATCCTTTTCTTCAATCTCAAGCAGTTTATCTATAAAGTATTTGTCTATCTTAAGACAATTGATATTGAGTTCTCTTTCTCTGGCCAGAGATGAGTAACCTGTACCGAAATCATCAAGAGCCACAACAATCCCATATTGTTTTAGCTCACCAAGAATCCTGTTGATCTCCTGATAATTCGACGTGAAAACTGACTCTGTTATTTCAATACCCACAACTGATGGATCTATCTCCATTTCATCTATCAGATGAAGAAGATTGTCAACGAAGCCCTTCTTCAATAGCTGTATCGCTGAAACATTGACTGAAACTTTGATGTCGCCGCGTCCTCGCTTCTGCAATTCCTGCATGAACAAGAAGGCCTTTTTGAAAATTATCTCACCAAGCGGTACGATCAGCTTCGTTTCTTCTGCTATCGGAATAAACTCTACAGGTGATATTTGACCAAACATCTCGTTCTTCATTCTGGCCAAAGACTCGAAACCGCAGATGCTGTCAGATTCGAGATCAAGCAGAGGCTGGAACTGCAGATAGAAGTATTCTTCATCCAGGCCTCCGGCTATTCTGGCAAGAGCATGTTTAATTTCCTCTTCACGTAAGATCTTCTCTTCAATCGCTGTATCATAAAACTGAATTTTGTATTCGACATCGTGCATATCCATATCAAATTCTGATACGATCTGCAGCCGTTTAAGCAGAAGCTCGACATCATCTTCATAAGAAGCATTAATCTCTACGACACCGATCCCGGCACCAATTCTCTCAACTGCCAGTAATGAATTAAGTATCTGTGCGATAATAGCACAAAATGACTTCAGTTCTGCCACATTCTTATATCCCTTAATATAGTAAGCCAACTGATTCTCATATGTACTGAATAGCATATGTCTGCTGTCACAATGCGGACGTAAAAATCTAACAACCTTGCGGATAAGATTTTGTGTGTACTGAAAACCATATGATAGGTTAAGCAGATGTATCGCACTGAGATTTATACCCACAAGTGCGCTTGTCTGCTCAGCTGGTTGTTCAAGATCACTCTTAAGTAAGTTCTCAAGAAATCTGCGATTATTCAGGCCGGTCAGTACATCGTGCTCACTAATGAAGCGGAGATCTATCTCCATAGCTTTTCGTTCAGAAATATCAAGCACTATACCTTCGAGAGCTTCAACCTCACCTCTGTTGTTGAATATCCCCTCGCCTAGCTCCAGAACCCACTTGCGGTCACCCTCGGCGGTTATGATTTCATACTCATAATGGAAAGGACTCTTGTTAGCCAGAACCTGCTCCCATTCTCTTCTCAGCTGATGCCTGTATTCAGGCATAATCATATCATTGAAGCTCAAATCACGGTTATTGAGGAGACTTGCCACCTCATAGCCTGTAAGTTCACGGCAGCCTTCAGATACGTATTGCATCGTCCAGTTCTCATCATAAAGACATCTATAAGCAAGTCCCGGAAGATGTGACAGAAGTACAGATTTGCTGCGTTCGCTCTCAATCAGAGCACTTTCGATCTCCCGCCTCTTGGAAATATCCTGTGCAAGACAGATATTTCTGCGTTCATTGTGATCTGCAACCTCAAATGGCGCTACTACAATAC
>JAAYFZ010000224.1 GCA_012727965.1 Clostridiaceae bacterium | reverse complement strand
CCTACCTTCTGTACTGCTTCATTGACTGAATCTGCTTTGCCTGAACTAAGCAAACGCTTGACTGCCATAACTTTTACAAATACTTCCGGCAGCATATCTGACTTGACCAGGAAAAACTCGCTATCAGCCATCACAGAACCTCCAAATTGCAATAAGCGCAGAAACATTGTCCACACCACGTGCACAATCGTACGTGAAGCATAATATATCATGAGATATTATACTGGTCAAGAGGAACTAATCAATCTCGTAACATCGTCTATATTGCCGTCTGTCAGATTGATGGAAATTGCACTTATAGTATAAGAACAGCTGCCTGGATTAAGCAATCTGGTTTGCGATTTGGAGCCTCTGACAATTTCATCATGATAGAAATGAGTATGACCAAATAACAGCAGATCCGGGTAATTGCCAGATGTACTGGCATATTGCCTTATTTTGAAAAAATCGTCTTTTACATCAAAAGATCTGTTATGTCCATGTGTCATGACGATACGACAACCTGCCAAGTTAAGTTCAAGAATTTCAGGCGGTAGTTTCCTGCCGAAACCATCACAGTTTCCGCGCACAGCTAGAATCGGCTTACCCAACAGTTCGCGCAGCCTCCCGAGGTCAGAAGCATGATCGCCCAAGTGAAGAATCAGGTCTGTCTTGGGGACAAGGTCTAATGCTTGTTGTGCGGAACCTATTTGGCCATGCGTATCCGAAATTATCAAGAGAGTCAGCTGATTTTTCTTTCTGATCAACTCATACTCATCCGAGGTAATTCCAGGCTGCCTGCTAAGCTCAATATCGCATTTGATTTGATAATCTAAATCAGACATCAAACAGTCTCTCCCTATCTATGATTTCAAGCAGTGAACGCAAGGCTCTGCCTCTATGACTGATTTCGTGTTTTTGAGCTGGTGTCATCTCGGCCATAGTGCAACCGAAATCCGGCACATAGAAAATCGGATCATAACCGAATCCATTACTGCCTGCTGCCTGCTGTGAAATCATTCCCGGGCTTTCTGCCTGTACAGTCCATTCTCTGCCATCCGGAGATATCAGAGCGATCGCACAGACGAAGGCTGCGTTCCAGTCAGAAACAGGCCAGGGCTCAAGCATTTCATGTAAACGAGCGATTTTATCTTTGTAGGCAGCATTTTCGCCAGCAAAGCGCGCCGAGTAAATGCCAGGAGCACCATCAAGCACATCAACAGACAAACCTGAATCATCAGCAAGTACCCATCCACCGACTGCCTTATGTACTGTTCTGGCCTTAATCAGAGCATTTGCAATATAGCTGGTACCGTCCTCGATAATTTCATCTTGAAAACCAGCATCACTCATAGTTTGCCAGTCCAGCTTATCACTTGATATGATTTCTCTAATCTCGGTTACCTTGTCACTGTTACCTGTAGCTATTGTAATCATGGGCTTGCTGCCGGACTGCATTCTCTTAATAAGATTCTTAAGTTCTCTACCCATCGTGATTTCAGCTCCACATTCACTGCTGAGACGTTTATATTCCAGCCAGGCTTGATGATCGGGTTTACCGGTTTTTATAGCTCTGATCATCAGATTTTTTGGAGTTTCCAAAGGCGAGATATATTCTATAACAGTAGCTTCATAGCCTGCACTGCGAAGCAGCAGCAAACGCATACCATCTGTAATCAGATCTGCAAGTCTGGCTTTTAGAATACCAGAACTCATAACACTACCTGATAATGCTTCCAGCTTAAAGTCTGAAGCAAGCAACTCGCGTTGACAGCATGGCACTGCCAAGATAGCCTTGCTGCCTGCTCTGACAGCCGCGGCAAGCGCCATATCAGTAGCAGTATCACAAGCATGGAGGCTAATACAAAGTGAAACAGGGCCAGCAGGTGCGAACTCACGCAGATCCTGACTTATGAAGCTCATATTACGCCAGCCAAGTCTGGAAGCCATCGCGGTCGATGCTTCGACGACTTGAGGACTTATATCGATTCCCGTGATTCGACATGAGCGGCCAAGCTTCTCACGAATATAGTAATTCAGGACAAAAGACAAATATGATTTACCACAGGCAAGGTCATAAACCTCAAGGCTGGTTTCTTCCTGCAACAGCTCTGCGAGTATCGGTTCGGCCAGTTCAACAAAACGGTCTATCTGCTGGTATTTGCGATATTTGTCATTTTTCAATTTGCCGTTACTGTCAATTATGCCTATGACTTCAAGTAGATCAGCTGCCTCATCGAGCTTGATCCTGTACTGACGTTTATCAGAAGCGCCGTAGCTATGTGAGCTGCCAGCAGCTGAGACAGAGCGTTTGCCCTTATCTTTATATTGAGGCTGGAAACTAACTCCTTTTCGATCAGCCGATATCAGCTGTGACTTGCCGTGCTGACTTAATACTAAACTGACACTATCATAGTGCATTAAATGTTCTTTAAGCCATACCATAATTTCAGCAGGGCTTCCTTGAAACTTCTCGCCCGGCAGCACAGCCGAAAAAACCTTGCTGCTATCGGCAGGAAGCACAACAGATCCCTTGATTTCCCGATTGCCGGTGCGCGCGTTGATAGCGATCTCAATGAAATCGACAGGTTCTTCTAGTATTTGCTGCCATATTGATAGAGGCAGATTCATCTTCTCAATAATATTTTTCTTCATATATCCTCTTCTCCGACCATCCTGGTATCAGATGGCACGCTTCAGGTTCTGAGTCTCCAGGCTGCCGGATACATGTTTTTCAGTGTTCCCTGCTGCATTTTGGCATAACCTAACGGGTAATCTTCAAGACAGATAACAATATGATCACCAGACTGAGGCTGCTTCTGTGCCTGAACAGAAATATCTTCTGTATCAACAGCAATTGTTTCACCTCGCAAGTATCTTAGCAATATCTCATCATTTGCTGCCAATTTAAGCGTATAGGCAAAATCATCCGCATGCATAGAAGTAAACCAGGCATGCGCCGGCTCGAAGATCAACTTGTTCTTGCTCTTATTTGGACCTGTATTTTTTCGTGTTCTGTCATCCGGTCTGCCACTTATTTTGAAATGACCAAGATAGAATCCAGTCTTAACCATTTTCAAACCGGCAAAAGCAGGTGTCTCGGGCGGCAGGAGCTGCAAATGATTATTGTGCAGCCGCGGCTGCCACTCCTCCATAAGCAGCTTCATCTCTTCTTGCCCTTTCTGCGAAAGTATTTTTTCTGACCATTTAAGCCAATGCTCGGTGGCAGCTCTGGTTTCACTGTTAATGCTTCTGCCTGTATCGTAATCAGTTAATTCGAACTCAGCTTGATCACATTTTTGCAGTAATGCACAAAAATGTCCATCATCATCAGCCACATGCGGCCAGATTCTCGCAGTTCCGGCTAGTTGTTCATCTCCATCATACTTGATCCCCGGTGATAGTCCTGGTCCCTGTATTTCCACCAGTATATATTCTGGATGATCAAGCATGAATTTACTGATCATCGCTTCATCCTCTGCCACAGAGAAGGAGCAAGTCGAATATACAAGCCAGCCACCAGGTCTTAGCATTTTATCAGCCGCTGTCAGAATATCCTGTTGCAGCAATGTACAATGTTCAACACCGAATTTTTCCCAGCTGGCAGCAGCTTGATTGTCACGTCTAAACATTCCTGATCCGGAGCATGGGGCATCAACCAGAATTCTATCGAAGAAACCGCTAAGCATATCTGCCAATCGTTCTGGTGTCTCCTGAGAAATAATACAGTTTTTGCAGCCCATCAGCTCAATATTTCTTAGCAGTGCCCGTGCCCTGTCAGCCGAGATCTCATTTGCCCAGAGCAAGCCTTGCCCTGCCAGATCAGCTGCTATTCTTGCAGTTTTACCGCCAGGAGCTGCACATAAATCAAGAATCTTCTCGCCTGGTTTAGCGGCCAGGACTTTTGCCGGCAACATCGCGCTAGGTTCCTGAATATAGAATAAGCCGGCATGATATGCCGGCAGTCTACCAGCAGCAGCATCAGTCTGAATATAAAATCCGTCATCATTCCACGGAACCATCCGAGGGCTCTGTTTGGCCTGATCATAAGCCAGAATAATGTCGGCTAAATGCTCTGACAGCTTCTGCGGATCAATTTTCAGGCCATTGGCTCTTATACCTCTTACCTGAGGTTGATCCAGACTGTCAAAAAAACTGGCAAAAGAACCCGGCAGGTCATAGTTCTGCCAGAGCAATTTCATTTCTTCTATAAATGCTTCAGGAATAGGCATTAGAATAAACTCCTATCAGAGAGATAAATAATCACAGATCGCATAAACAAGTCTCTTAAACGTACCCTCGTCAAAGGGAGAAGCGATACCGGATTCTTCCAGCTGCTGCATTAGTGCTCCTCGATTGCCTCTGCTGCAGAGACGCTTATAACGTCTAACAGCCTTGTCCTTGTCTTTGATAGCTGTCTGCCAGAGATCAAGGGCTGCCATATGGGCCAGAGCATAGTCAATATAGTAAAAAGGCGCAGTATAAATATGCTCTTTCTTCTGCCAGGTGCCGCCATTTTCAAACCAATCATCATCACCATAATCAATGTCAGGTTGATAATATTTCTCCAGATTGCGCCAGAGTGTATGACGCTCCTGTGCCGTCAGCTCGGGATGATCATATATTTCATGCTGGAAATGGTCGACCAGGCAGGCATAAGGCAGAAATAGCAGCGATTCAGTCAGATGTATCATGGCTGCAGTTTCAGTTTCTGTGTCGAAAACGCTATTTAGCAGCGGCATAGTCAAGTATTCAAGTGCTGTGGAATGAATTTCACATACATCCATCGGCGGCCGCTGGTCCTCGATTACACGCATCTCGGGCAATGAAGCCAGTGCAGCATATGCGTGGCCGGCCTCATGAATTATTGTAACTATATCATCAGCAGTATTAGTGGCATTGGTAAAGATCACTGGCACACCGTACTTATAAAGTGTCTCGCAATAGCCGCCGCCGGCTTTTGCCAGTCTGGCTTCGAGATCTACATAGCCATATTCACTGAGCTTACTGAGCCAATCTGATTCACCGAGCAGTTCCGATATCTCTTTGCCGACAAGCTCGATAAAACGGCTGCGTGAAACAACAGGCGCGGGGTTACCACCAGGCAGAAGTACAGGAATATCCCAATAATTGAGCTGTGTTATATCAAGTCGGACGCGCTGCAGCCTGCGAATTTCTGAACATACAGGCACAATAAATTTTACGACCATCTGGCGAAACGCTTCTACCTCTGATCTGCCATAATCAACACGGCCCATGCGTTTATAACCTAACTGAGTGAAACTGTCATAGCCCAGCTTCCGGCTCATGCGTCTGCGGACATTAACCAACTGATCGAAACAAGCATCAAGCCACTCATGATTTTCCTCAAAAGCCCGACAAAGAGCACGATGACTGGCTCTGCGCAGCTGTTTGTCTGAGGACTGAAGATAGGGCTCAAGCTCAGTCAAAGAATATTCATGGCCATTGAGATTAGCTCTTATCTCCGATATTCTCTCAACATAAGCAGACTCGAGTCGATTCTCCTCACCAAGATCAGCGACCATGCGATCATTAACAGTATCAGTAAGCATTTTCGCTTCGCGAAATATTCCGTCACCAAGCTCTATCTCGAGCTCATCAGCAAAGCGAGATACAGTCAGCGCAGCATATGTTTCCTGAGTCCAGGCCTGTACTTGTGACATAGCTGTATCGAAAAAAGCAATCTCCGACTGCCATTCTTCATTTGTAACCTTGCGGTCATGCCTGTTTCTGGCAATAGCTTCTGCAGTAAAAAAATCGATCAGGACTGGCTGGAGCTCACGAACCGCGTCAGCGGCTGCATGTGGGCTCATTGATAATCTTAGACGCAGCCGGCAGCGACGAAAAGCATCCGACAGCTTACCTAAATCCGGACGGCTGTATGGAAGCTTCTGAAATTCAATAAGCTCTAGCAATTTGATCTCCGACATCATGTTTATTGCCTACATCCTCTCAACTGCCTGGATACCGAGCAGCTCAAGTCCTGTTCTAATAGCTGTACAGACTGCCTGCAAAACGGCCAGCCTGGCTCTTCTGAGTTCGACTTCTTCTGTTTTCAGGATTGATTCATTATGATAATACCTGTTAAAAGCCCTGGCCAGATTAATGACCTGACGCAGAAGCATATATGGTTCATTTGCAGCAGCGGCTCTTTCAACTGCATTGCCGAAGGTATCCAGCAGCTTGGCCAGAGCAAATTCATCATCACTTACAAGCTTATCGAGGATCTGATCATCAGGCAGTTCATCGACTGATGATATATAGCCTGCACTGACGGCTTTTCTAAGTATGCTATGTGCACGCGCATATGTATAAAGAACATAAGGCGCTGAATCTCCCTCGAAATCAAGCATATCTTCCCAGGCAAATACGATATCACGCTCGCGGCTGTTCTTCTGGAATGTGAACATGATGGCTGCTAGTCCGATCTTCTCGGCAATTTCACGCATTTCCTGCTCAGGAATATCTGTCTGACGCAGCTCGCTGTTGGATCTGATGATCTCATAGGTCTTATCTACGCTCTCATTTAGCAGATCCTCGAGCAATATTACATCACCACTTCTAGTCGAGAGTTTGCGGTCAGGAAACTTAACAAGACCGAAGCCAACATGAACACAATCCTTAGACTTCTCGAAACCGGCCTTTTCCAATACTGAGAAAACCTGTTTAAAATGCAGAGCCTGCGGAGTGCCGACAACATAGATATTCTTATGAAAATTATAGGTCTTATCACGATATAAAACAGCGGCAATATCACGAGATGCATATATGGTCGTGCCGTCAGATTTGAGAATGATGCAGGGCGGCAAATCATATTCGTCAAGCATAACAACCTGTGCACCCTCGCTCTCAACCAACAGTTTTTTACTCTTTAGCTCTTCGATGACTTCAGGTATCTGATTCGAATAGAAGCTTTCACCGTTGAAATTATCAAACTCAACACCAAGCCGTTCATAAACCAGATTGAACTCTTTCAAACTTAGATCACGAAACTTCTGCCAAAGCCCCTTCTCGAAGCTCTCACCATTTTCAAGTCTGCGAAAATGGTCACGTGCCTGGAGCTCAAGCTCCGGTGCGTTTTTGGCTTCATCATGGAATTTGACATAAATACGCAGCAGCTCGTTGATCGGATGAGCTTCCAGAGCTGTTTCATCACCCCATAGATTCCAGGCCGCGATCAACTTGCCGAATTGTGTACCATAGTCGCCGAGATGATTCATACGGATTACTTCATAACCAAGATGTTTATATATACGGGACAGCGAATTCCCCAGAATGGTCGTGAAGGCATGTCCCACATGAAAAGGTTTGGCTATATTAGGCGAGGAGAATTCGACAATAACTGTTTTTCCTTCTCCCTGATCTGAACTGCCAAGACTACTGCCGGCAGTTAGAGCGTTTTTGACCTGACCTGCGATATAGGCCGAACGACGTACGAAGAAATTGAGATAACCTCCAGCAGTTTCAGTTCTTTCGATATAATCTGCAGCCTCAAGCACATCCGCCAGTTCAGCCGCAATCATCGGCGGCGCTTTGCGCATAGTTTTTGCGAGTCTGAAGCAAGGAAAAGCAAAATCTCCCATATGACTCTGCGGCGGTATTTCCAGCCATACATCTATCTGATCTTCTGTCAGTCCTGTTCTTGCGGCCAGTGCTTTTACAATTTCCTGTCTGAAATCCATGGTCATCCCCCTAAAAGTCTATGACATTTTTACATCTCGTTATTATCTCACAGCAGGCGCTTTCAGACCAGTACAAAACAGTATCTTCTCTACTTTTACCATTGTTTTACCTATACATTCGCCGTGAATTGTATTAGAATCTGATATTAAGACGTTTTTTCGCCAATAGGAGGTAGAGAAATGAAATGTAATAAGTGTGGAACAGACAATCCTCAAGGTAAAAATG
>JAAYFZ010000223.1 GCA_012727965.1 Clostridiaceae bacterium | reverse complement strand
GCCGTGGTGCTGAGGGCTCAAGAATCCTGGGGCTGCTGCCGGCGGACGCTGATACTCTATCGGTCGGCCAGAGGGTCTGGGCGCTTAAGTATTCGCTGATGACCGATATTCAAGGTACAAGCTATCGGCTGGTTTATAGTGTCGGCAGTGATCTGCGCGGCTTCGTAATTATTTTCCTGGTTCTGTTTGGTTTTGAGCTGATTATTCTGGTATCTGAATCGCTTAAGAGCGGCAGGATCATCAGGAAAACTCTTCGGCCGATCTATGAGCTGGCTGAATCTGCCAGAACTCTAAATGAAGAGGTGGCAGCACTGGGCTCGAAGTCAGAAGAGCGGCAGCTGGAGGCTTTGGCCGGTGTGCTCAGCGATATTGATGCTAATAAGCTTGATCGGCAGATCGCTGTTGATAGTACGCAGGAAGAGCTAAAAGGTCTGGCATCTGCCATCAACGCCATGCTCAGACGTATTAATGCTTCTTATCAGTCGCAGGTGCAATTCGTCTCGGATGCTTCGCATGAACTGCGGACGCCGATCTCAGTAATTCAGGGCTATGTCAGCCTTCTCGATCGCTGGGGCAAAAATGATGAAAAAACTATGCAGGAATCGATCGATGCGATCAAAGCCGAAACACAGAATATGAAGGAACTGGTCGAGCAGCTGTTATTTCTGGCGCGTGGTGACAATGAGACGATTCAGCTGCATCGCGAGAGTTTCGAAGCCTGCGAGATGATAGAGGAGATAGTGCGTGAGGCTCAGATGATCGATTCGACTCATAGCTTCGAGCTCGATCTCAAGCGGCCGGCCATTATATCTGCTGATAAGCAGTTGATCAAACAGGCTATTCGTATACTTGTCGATAATAGCTGCAAATATACACCGCGCGGGGAAACGATCAGGCTCAAGGCTTCTACTGATCAAGAGGCAGTCAGGATCGCTGTTCAGGACAACGGCATTGGCATCGAGCCGGAGAGCCTGCCTCTGATTTTCGATCGCTTCTATCGTTCTGATACTTCACGTACACGCAAAACGGGCGGCTCCGGACTTGGTCTGTCGATCGCGAAATGGATAGTTGAGAGACATGGTGCTCATTTCGAGATTATGAGCCGTGTTGATATCGGCACGCGCATCACGATCGTCATTCCTCATGAACAGGAGTCTCTATCTTAGCTTGACCAATTACAGCTTAATGTAGAACAAGACGATATCTTCATAGTGGCCATCCTTCATTAGGAAGCCCCCGGGGATAGTACCGAGCCTTGTGAAGCCCAGCTTCTCATACAGATGAAGTGCGCTGTGATTTGTACTGACAACAGCATTAAACTGCATCAGGCGGAAGCCCAGATCGGCAGCTGTCTTAAGCGAATGCCTGACTAGTTGTTCACCGATGCCCAGCCCTCTAATATTTGATCTGACCGCATACGAAGAATTGCCGATATGACCGCAACGGCCGATATTATTTGGATGAAGAATATAAAGGCCGATGATTACGCCATTTTGCTCAGCGACACCGGTATAAGTCTGCTCCGAGAAGAATTCTCTGCCTGTTTGTTCGTTTAGAGGCTCAGTCTGTGGGAAGGCAATGCCGTCCTCGACAACCTGGTTCCAGATTCCGATCATCTGAGACAGGTCATCCTCTGAGTATTTTCTAACTTTCATTTCTGTATTGCTTATGCTCATTCGGCTATGTCCTCTTTTGTTTATTTTGATAATTATCCTGGTCATTTTTCCAACAATTGCCTGATTTTCGTGAAATGCTTTGAAATTCAAACAAATTCATAGACCTGGTATAAGGTTTACGGCTATAATCTATTGTATATCGTATCAGGAATTTGTCGAGATAAGCAGCTGATGGCTGCTCGTCGCAAATGGGGGACAGCAGAGTATTATCGTCTGCTGACAAGTGTTAATTGAGGAGTACAGTATGAAGAACGGACCATTGTATGACGTAAGAGAAATCAAGGACCTGAAGGATATGCTCAGACAGAGCGCTGAGCACTATGCTAACGATGCAGCTTTTCTGGTAAAAGATCCAAGGGCTGTAGGTCAGATGGAAAACACTCAAAATGACGATCAGTCTGAAAAATCCAAGAGTCTGCCCTATCTGCCGGTTACGTACAAGAAATACAGCGAAGATGTCGATGCTTTTGGAACTTTCCTGATGAGTCAGGGTCTAAAATCCGCACGAATCGCCATTCTTGCTGAGACAAGGTACGAATGGTATATCAGTTATATGTCGACCGTCAATGGTGCCGGTATCGTGGTGCCTCTGGATAAGGAGCTGCCAGTAGCAGAGATATCCAGTCTGCTTAATCGTTCGCATTCTGAGATCCTCATCTATTCCAGCTCTAAGGCAAAAGAAGTTGATGCTATCAGAGATCAGCTGCCGGAAGTGAAAACGATCATTTGCATGGATCAGCCAGCAGAAGGTTCCGGAGATCTCTATTTCTGGGATTGTCTCCAACAGGGCTATGATCTTATAGGTCAGGGCGACAAGAGCTTCATCGATGCTGTTATTGATGCTGAAGCTCTCGGTATTCTGCTGTTTACATCAGGCACTACCGCGCGTTCCAAGGCTGTTATGCTCTCACATAGAAATATCTGCATAAACCTGATGGCTATGTGCAGCATGCTCTATATCGGACCAGAAGATGTTTTCCTATCAGTTTTGCCGCTGCATCATACTTATGAATGTACCTGCGGCTTCCTCTGTCCGATCTATCGCGGTTGTACGGTAGCTGTCTGCGAAGGCCTGCGCCATATAACTAAGAATATGCAGGAATCCAAGGTTACGATTCTGCTGGCAGTGCCGCTGATGATGGAGCTGTTCTATAAGCGCATCATGAAGGGTGCTTCCGCAACTCCTGAGCTGGCCAAAAAGTTCAGACTCGGTCTTAAAATCAGCGGTCTGCTGCGCAAGGTTGGTATCGACAAGAGACGTAAGCTCTTCGCCAAGGTTCATGACAATTTCGGCGGTCATCTGCGCTTGCTGATTGCCGGCGGCGCCGCCATCGATCCGGCAGTTCTGACTGGTATGCAAGACCTGGGTATTCACTGTGTTCAGGGCTATGGCCTGACAGAATGTGCTCCGATTCTCGCGCTCAACAGAGATAAGTTTTATAAGAATGAGTCAGCTGGTCTGCCTCTGCCTGGTGTAGATGTAAAAGTTATCGAAAAGGATGAGAATGGCATCGGCGAAATCATCGGCAAAGGCCCGAACATCATGCTCGGTTATTATGAAGATGAGGAAGCAACAGCTGCTGCTATCGATAGCGAAGGCTATTTCCACACTGGTGATCTAGGGTATCTTGATAAGGATAATTTCGTAATTATCACCGGACGCAAGAAAAATGTTATTGTCACGAATAATGGCAAGAATATTTATCCTGAGGAAATCGAGTTCCTGCTATTGCAAAATGATCTGATCGCAGAAGTCCTGGTATCCGGTGTTGCCGACGAAGCCGGCAAGGATACAATGATCGTAGCCGAAATCTTCCCAAATGAAGAGAAGGTAAAAGAACTCCTTGGCGATGTTGCACTTGACTCAGAAGAGGCCAGAGCAGAAGTAGATAAAGTGGTAAAAGACGTCAACCATTCACTTGCCACCTATAAATATGTTAAGCGCTTCACGCTCAGGACAAGTGAGTTTGAAAAAACAACATCCAAGAAGATCAAGCGCAAATACTAAGATGCGGCTAAGCACCTGAATTAAATGTGACATGCATCACAGTAAGACCTCCGGCAAGCTGTTATACTCTCGTAAAACAAACGCTTGACCGGAGGTTTTATAATGGTTGATTACAGCAAAAAGTTTAAAATAGCGGGGATTATCCTGGCAGCGGTACTTCTGATCGGTGCCGCAGTTGCTCTTGCAATGGCCTGGGGACCCGGCAGTGACAAAGAAGAAATAGTCGAGAATGGTCAGGCTGTGCTGCTTGATGCCTCGAGCGGGACAGTTGAGAAAAAACAAATAGCAGTTCTCGATGATTTTTTGATCGACGCAGATAAACCGGTTTTCTTGGATTTTTGGGCAGAATGGTGCGGACCATGTAAGCTTTCTGAGCCTTTTGTCGAGACTTTGTCCGAGGAATATGATGGCAAGGCTTATATTGTTAAGATTAACATCGATGAACAACCGGAAATAGCTTCAGCCTTCCGTATTCAGTCGATCCCGACTTTTGCCGTTGTTAATGATGGCAGTGTAGTAGATGCTGCCATGGGTTATGCTGACAGCTTGCAGGATGATTTGCGTGGTATGATCGACGCTCAGCTTAATTAGTTATTTTTGTATTTAATTCTTAGTCAATCAGGTGCGGCAGTAAATTAACTGTCGCACTATTTTTGTGATAACATAGGAGCAGATCATTATTATTTCAGGAGGGAAACACCATGGGCTCTGAAAATAATGGCATGGGTCCTGTCCCAACAGAAGAAGTTAAGTCAATTCCCAAGGTAAAACCTCAGGTGGATGCCGGACGTCTCTCGATGGAGGCTGGTCTACTGCGCTGGATTATTCTGGCAGCGGCAGTTTTGTTTATCTTCTTCGGTATATTCCGTGATGAGACAGCGGCTGTATTCCGCAAGGCTGCTACTATTTGTTTGGAGTGTATAGGCATTGGCTAAGAGTAGGATCGCTAAACATAAAATCAAGAGAAAAATAGGTCAGAGCATCGCGCTTCTGGCTGGAAACGCATATTTGCCAGGCTTTGTCCGTGGAGAGATTTATCAGGGACCGATAAAACAGGTCTGTCTTCCCGGGCTTAATTGCTATTCCTGCCCGGGCGCGCTTGGAGCCTGCCCGCTCGGGTCTCTGCAGAGCTCAATAGCGGATCCGCATCAGCGCATATCATTCTACGTGCTGGGTTTCCTGATTCTGCTCGGTGGAATATTCGGCCGCTTCATCTGCGCCTGGCTATGTCCCTTCGGCCTGATACAGGAATGGCTTCATAAGATCCCCAGCCGCAAATTCAAACCGGAGAACAATAAGAAGATCCACAATGTGCTTCGCAGGATGCCGTTGGTATTTCTGGCTGTCTTCGTGATCGCGCTTCCGCTGATCGGTACGATCGGCGGTGCCTATGGCTCGCCCTGGTTCTGTAAGGTGATATGCCCTTCAGGCACCTTGATGGCGGGCTGGCCGCTGCTTAGTGTAAATGAAGGACTAAGGAGACTGGCGGGTGTTCTCTTCGGCTGGAAGAGTCTGCTTCTGATCATTACTGCTTTCGCGTCTGTGCTGACAATGAGGCCGTTTTGCCGCTATGTCTGCCCGCTCGGTGCGATCTATGGCTTGTTCAATCGTATAAGTCTCTATCGCGTACAGGTCGACCAGGACAAGTGCATCAGTTGTGGCCGCTGTACTCGTCAGTGCCCGATGGCTGTGCCTGTTCCACTAGATGCCAATGGTCCCGACTGCATACGCTGCGGCGAATGTGCCGCTGTTTGTCCGACTGATGCCATACATGTCGGCTTTGATCGTAAGATTATTTTGAGCAGCCGGAAGGAGCAGAAGCCGCAAGCATGAAAATAAGCAAAACCATGGGACTTCTCAAACCATATAGAGCACATCTTGTTATTGGGCCATTTTTCAAGCTTACAGAAGCTGTGCTTGAATTGATGGTTCCGCTTATTATTGCCCAGATCATCGATCAGGGCATAGCGCAAGGAGACACCGAATTCATCTGGCGCCGCGGTTTACTGGCTTTTGGTCTGGCTGCAGCTGGACTGATCAGTGCGCTTATTTGTCAATATACCGCTTCCTTGGCGGCTCAGGGCTATGGCACGGATCTGCGTGCTCTGCTGGCCGAGCGTATTATGAATCTACCGGTCGAGTCTGCTGATCGTTTCGGAGCACAGTCTCTGTCAAACCGCCTGATCGTCGATACATCGACACTGCAACAGGCTGTGGCCATGCTGATAAGGCTGGTAGTGCGTGCGCCTTTTCTCAGTATTGGTGCGCTGGTGATGGCGCTGTTGATCGACTGGCAGCTTGCCTTCATCTTCGTGATCATAATCCCGGTATTCGTCTGGATACTCTATTTGATCATGTCGAGATCAGTACCTCTTCATCGCAGCACATTGGTCAGGCAGGATGAGCTCAGCTCGGTCATGCAGGAGAATCTGGAAGGTATGCGAGTGATCAGAGCTTTTGACCGACAGAAGCTGCGGTCTGAGCAATTTGCTGCAGCCAATTCCAGGCTGACCGGACTAGTTGAGCGCGCCGGCAAGCTTACAGCCTGGCTTAATCCTATGACACTACTGCTGCTGAATATTGCTATCCTGGCTGTACTTGGTTTCGGTGGCTGGCGAATCGATAATTCCAGAATGAGCCAAGGACAGTTGGTCGCACTGATCAACTATCTGACTCAGATTCTGCAGGCTCTGATCGTTGTGGCTAACCTGGTCATGCTCTATGCCAGGTCATGGTCTGCTGCCGGTCGTGTTGAGGAAATTTTAAACACTGAACAGACTGATAATATTGAGAATAACTCTGATAATTTCATTTCAGGTGATGATTCTTCTAAGAAACCAGATGCCGGTATCATATTCGATCAGGTTGATTTTACTTATCCCTCGAGTTCAGGACTCTTCTTCGAAAAATTGAGTTTCCAGTTAGAGCCGGGGACAGTAAATGGTCTGATCGGTCCCGCCGGTTCAGGAAAAAGTACGATCGCAAAAGTATTGCTCAAGCTTTATAGGATTCAGCAGGGACAAATCAAGCTGGCCGGGCAGGACCTGACGATGATCAATAATTCTCAGCTGACAGGTCTAGTCGGTTATGTGCCGCAAAACCCGGCTCTGATAACCGGCACGATCGAAGAGAACCTGCGCCTGGGTCGTACAGCCTTCACAGAGGAAGAGCTCTGGCATGCTCTCAAGCTCGCACAGGCGGATGAGTTTGTCAGGGCAAAAGAGGAGGGCCTGCAGACACAGGTCTCGAGAGGAGGCCGCAACTTCTCCGGTGGACAGCGCCAGCGTCTGGCGATCGCTAGAGCTCTGCTCGGTGCACCGCCAATTATTATCTTCGATGATAGTACCAGCGCGCTCGACTATGCGACCGATCTGGCTCTTCGCAGAGCGGTTATGTCTGACCCGCAGCTGCAGAACACAATGTGGATCATAATATCTCAGCGTATTGCTAATATACGGGAAGCGAATAATATTCTTCTGCTCGATGATGGCCAACTGATAGCTCAGGGAAATCACGATACTCTTATGACAAAATCACAGATGTATCGTGATCTATATCATTCGCAGCTCGATACGAAGCAGCATGAGGGAGGTAGTGTATGACCAGTAAAAAACACTCCCATCCCAATGCACCCGAGACGAGGGTCCTATGGCTTCTCTGGCAGCGTATACGTTCTTTTCGCAGACTGCTTGCATTAGTTATATTTGCCGCAGTTGCCGGTAATGGTTTTGTGCTGCTATCTCCCTTGTTGACAGGTCTGGCTATCGATAAAATGATCGGCCCGGGGCAGGTCGACTGGCCGGGTCTGATCAGACTGCTGGTTATATTTTTGGGAACAGCTCTAGCCGGCAGCACCCTGCAGAAGCTGCTTTTCAATACTACCGTCAAGATCGCTGCCGGTGTAACACAACAGCTGCGAACTGAGCTGGCTGAGCATGTCGACAAAATGCCGCTGAGTGAAATAGATAAACGAGAATCATCCAATGTCGCCAGCCTACTGACACATGACCTAAATGCAGTCTCTGAGGGTTTGATTACCGGGCTTTCGCAGGCTTTTGGCGGTATTGTTACACTGGTTGGTACATTGTTCCTGATGCTGAGGCTGCATGCCGGTGTAACAGTGATAATGCTTGTTCTGACCCCATTGTCATTTTTGATCTCAGGCAGAATTGCCGCAGCTGCCCGCCGACAATATCAATTGGAATCGGCCAAAAACGCTGAGCTCAGACAAGTCGCCGAGGAGGCCGCTGGTCAGCTGGAGCTGCTTCACAGCTTTGATGCCAGAGATGATTTTACGGATAAGCTCAAATCCTTGAATCGTGAATTGTATGTATTCGGACAGAAGGCCCAGTTTTATTCTTCGCTTAGTAATCCCGTGACCAGACTGATAAATGCCAGTGCCTATATTCTGGCAGCTGTTGTTTCCGGCATACTGGCCGCCGGGGGTGCACTCAGCACCGGTAATGTCGCCAGCCTGCTTGGTTACAGTATGCAGTTTTCGCGACCTGTAAATGAGATAACCTCAGTTGCTGCCCAGCTGCAGTCAGCTCTGGCGGGTGCCGGCAGAATATTCAGTCTGCTGCGGACTGAAACTGAGAAGCCTGATACGCCGCAGATGCCTGTGATGCAGGTACAGGGTGGTTCATTTGTCATGAATGATGTTGATTTCTCATATTATCCCGGTCAGAATCTGATTCGCGATCTGGATCTATTTGTGCCGGCCGGCAGCCAGGTAGCAGTCGCAGGCCCAACCGGTGCCGGTAAAACTACACTTATCAATCTGCTGCTGCGTTTCTATGATATTGATAGTGGTGATATCAGAATTGATGATCAGTCGATATATGATGTGTCCAGAAGCAGTTTGCGACGTTCCTTCGGCATGGTGCTGCAGGATAGCTGGCTCTTCGCCGGAACGATCAGTGAGAATATTGCTTTTGCCAGGCCTGAAGCGACAGTAGAAGAAATTCATGAAGCTGCCCGCTCTGCAGGTGCCCACAGTTTCATCTCAAGATTGCCTGAGGGTTATGATACAAGGATCGAGGCCGAGAGCGATCGTCTCTCGGCCGGTCAGAAACAGCTGATCTGTATTGCCAGGACAATGCTGGCTGATCCGCCGATCCTAATCCTTGACGAGGCTACGTCAAACGTTGATACTTATACCGAGAAGAAGATACAGAAGGCATTCCGCAGACTTATGGACGGCAGGACCAGCTTCGTCATCGCCCATCGTTTGTCGACTATACTTGATTCAGATCTGATCCTGGTCATGGACAAGGGACAGATCATTGAACAAGGCTCGCATGATGAGCTGCTGGCAGCCGATGGTTTCTATGCCTCGCTGTTCCAGGCACAATATGCCGGAAGGGAGACCTGATCAGATGCCGCATCAGACCTGGTATCCACTTGATAATTCAGCTAAGATTTTTCCGGCCATCAAAAACGGCAAGGTCTCGGCTGTATTTCGTCTGAGCGTTGAGCTGACGATTCCAGTTGAAAAAGACTATTTGCAGCAAGCCCTCGAGGATATTCTGCCACGTTTCCCGAGCTTCGCGCTCAGGATGCGGCCAGGCGTGTTCTGGTATTATCTCGAGTCCAATCAGGCTAAGCCGCCTATCATTGAAGATACTGCATATCCCTGCAGACGATTATATCGCAAGGATAATAATGGCTATCTGTTTAGAGTTCTCTATTATCGCAATAAATTATCTGTCGAGTTTTTTCATTCACTTGCGGATGGTACCGGTGCTCTGATGTTTACCAAGACACTGGCTGCCCGCTACCTGGAGCGTCGTTTAGGCATTTCGATTCCTGCGGAAAAAGGTGTAGCTGACTGGCTGGAACAGCCCTCTCCTGATGAAGCAGAAGATAGCTATAAGAAATATGCCAGGGCGACCAGGCGTCGCAACCCGCTTATGCCTGTTGCCTGGCATGTAAAAGGACAGCTCGAGCCATCTGGCCGTATTCATGTTCTTAGAGCTGACATGTCTCTTGAACAGCTGAAAATCAAGGCTCGTGAATATGGTGTAACCTTAAACGACTATCTAGTATCTGCTTATATATATACATTTTGCCAGCTACAAAACGCTGAGGAACGCAGACATGACAAACCAATAGTTATCGCTGTTCCTGTCAATATGCGGCGCTACTATCCAAGCAAGACATTGCGTAATTTTTTTGCGCGGGTATATCCCTCTATCCACCAGGATTATGGCAATTACAGCTTCGAGGAAATCATCAGCGAGGTTCATCACTATATGAAACTGCGGACAAAAGAAAAATATCTGAATGTTCAGATGGCTGGAAATATCCGCAGTGAAAGCATGATCGTCACCAGGCTTCTGCCATTACCAATTAAGAATCTGATCCTGAGAACAGCTTATCTCTTCCGGGGTGACAGCAGAATAACAAGTACTATGACCAATGTTGGACCTATTGAGGTGCCAGATGAAATGGCTGAATATGTACGCAGCTTCGATGTACTGATGGGACCATCGCTCGGAAACTGGATCAATGCTTCGATCATGAGCTATCAGGACTGTCTGACGGTGACTTTTACCAGGCGTATCAGAGAAGCCCATGTTGAGAGGTTATTCCTGCGACATCTGGTTAAGCAGGGTATACATGTAAAAGTCAGCAGCAATGATATTCAGCCTGTTAAGACATGAATCTTAGTATATAATTATATGTGTTTGTTTTACAATAAATAGCTTATAGCTGAGGAGAATAACAAGAAGGAGATCATAATTATGCAGATTTCAGTCGATCATTTTGGAGTTGCAGCGGACGGTCGCGAGGTTAGGGCCTGGCGTCTGGAGGGGGATGGCGGTGCAGTTTGCACATTGCTTGATTATGGTGCTACCTTGCAGCAGCTGCTGATACCAGATGCTGCCGGTGAGCTGGCAGATGTAGTTCTTGGCTATGACAGCATGGCCGGCTACGAAAGCGCAGAAAATGCCTATCAGGGTGCGGTTATAGGCAGACATGGCAATCGCATCGAGGGTGCTGCATTTGAGTTGGGCGGCAAAACATATCAGCTGGCAGTAAATGATGGCAGAAATCATCTGCATGGTGGTCTTATTGGTTTTGACAAGAAGATCTGGTCGGCAAAACCTCTTGAAACTACTGAGGGTCCTTCTGTAATGTTTTCTCTTATGAGTCCGGATATGGAAGAAGGCTATCCCGGTAATCTGAAGGTGAATGTCACCTATACACTGACTTCTGAAAACGCTCTCAGACTTGATTATGAGGCTGTTAGTGATAAGGAGACTGTTATCAATCTGACCAATCACAGCTATTTCAATCTATCCGGACATGGTGCCGGCAGAATTGACGACCAGAAGATTATGATTGAGGCCGATGAAATTACCAGTATCAATGATGAATGTATTCCCGATGGTGGTTTCTTGTCTGTTGAGGGCACACCTCTTGATCTTAGACAGCTGACGCCAATCGGTCAGGGCGTCGAGTCCGATCATCCTGCTATCCTCGCGGGAAAAGGTTATGATCATAATTTCGTGATCAGAGGAGCTGACGGTACACTCAAGAAATGCGCGATGGCACTTGATCCCAAGAGCGGCAGAACAATGACCGTTTATACGACTCTTCCCGGTATACAGTTTTATACCGGCAATTTCGTCACTGAACATACGGCAAAAGACGACGCCACATATAACAAACGCGGCGGTTTCTGCCTCGAGACCCAGTATTACCCGAATTCACTTAAACATAAACATTTCCCCAGCCCGGTTTTCCAGGCTGGAGATAGCTTCAGACATACAACTGTTTATGCTTTTGGTGTTAGTAAGTAAGTGATTATTGCCAATTCCAGGCAAGCTCATAAATAGCGAGAAAATCAGCCTCGTTTAGTGGGCAGAATGACCCGGCGAATCCGTCGGGTCTTTTCTTGGCCAATTTGGCCAGCCGCGGCAGATCTTCATGTGGTATTCCCAGTTCTTCGAGGTTGGCCGGCAGACCCCAACTGCGATAGATCTGACTCAAACGCTGTATGCCTGCTTCGGCAGTTTTTCGCGGATCGGCAAAATCAAGAGGTACTCCGAGTACGCGCTCGGAAAATTGGCTGATGCGAATTGCGGTTTTGTCGTCTTTTGCCAGGATATGTGTGAGCCAGGCGGGGTAGAGCGCAGCCAGACCGGCACCATGTGCTGTGTCGTAGTGGCCGCTGAGTTCATGCTCAAGCGCATGTGCGCTCCAGTCTTCTGCTCTTCCCATGCCAAGCCAACCGATATGAGCGACTGTCGAGCTCCAGAAGAGATTAGCCTGAACATCATATTGTTTTCGATCTGCCAGAGCTGCTGGTGTTTCGTCAATTACTGTTTTCAGAACTGCCTCGCAGAGGCGGTCGGTGAGGCCGACCCCTTCTGTCGGGGTGAAATAGCGTTCCATGACATGAGACATTATGTCTGATGCCCCGCAGGCGATCTGCCAGGGGGACAAGGTATAAGTCAGTTTAGGATTGATCAGTGAGAAATCAGGTCTGTTGAGATCGCTGCGCAGACCGCGCTTGATATCGAGTTCATCATTTTTGATAACACTGCTGTTGGATGCTTCTGAGCCGGTTGCGGGCAAGGTTATGATCGTTCCAAGGCCCAGACGCTGCTTAGGCGTTATGCCGCGACCAAATAGATCCCAGAAATCACCTTCATAGCAGGCGCCGATAGCGATAGCCTTGGCTGAATCTAGGACGCTGCCACCGCCGACCGCCAGGACATAGTCGATTTTTTCACGCTTGCAGAGTTCTATACCTTCATATACCAGAGCGGCTCTGGGATTAGGTTTTACTCCGCCGAGCTCTACGAAGCTGAGGCCGCTATCTGTGAGACTGGCTCTGACTGTTTCCAGCAGACCGCTGCGGATGACCGAGCCTCCGCCAAAATGTATCAGGACTCTGCTGCCGCCATGCTGCACGATCTGTGCGCCTGACTGCAGCTGAGCCTCAGGACTCATAATTAAACGTGTCGGACTATATGATTCAAATGGCAACATCATTATCCACCTTCCTGCTTAGCTAAACTGAAGCTTGTCTGATGATTTACTATGCTGACAAATCAATTTAAACATCATTTTGTCATTTGTTGGGCTTAAAACTGTCTTTTAGCGATACTGAACGATTGAAGACCAGATGCCCCTCTGAGCTGTCCTTGTTATCAAGACAGAAATAACCCTGACGCATGAACTGGAAATTGGCCGGTGGTTTAAGATCTGCCAATGAACATTCAATTTTACAGCCTGTCAGTACTTCAAGCGAATCAGGATTGAGGCACTCAAGATAATCCTGCTCGGCGCTATCTGGGTCGGCAACGCTGAAGAGGTTGGAATAGAGCCTGACCTCTGCATCAAGTGCTGTATTGGTATCTGCCCAATGGATAGTACCTTTGACCTTGCGGCCATCCGGTGTAGTGCCGCCTCTTGTCAGAGGATCATAATCGGCATGGACTTCGATCACATTGCCGTTGTCATCCTTGACGAAACCTGTACACTTAATGACATAAGCGGTTTTCAGTCTGACTTCATTGCCGGGGAAGAGACGGAAGTAGCGTTTTACCGGTTCTTCCATGAAATCATCTGCCTCGATCCAGAGTTCTCTGGAGAAGGAAACACTGCGGGTACCGGCCTCGGGATATGCAGGGTGATTTTCAATCTCGAACCATTCGGTCTTGTCTGCCGGATAGTTGTCGATGATCAGCTTGAGCGGACGTAGAACTGCCATCATACGGTTGGCTGTCTCATTGAGATCCTCGCGCAGGCAATGCTCGAGAAAAGCATAATCGACAGTACTGTTTACCTTCGAAACACCGATCCTATCGCAGAAATTCCTGATGCTGGCAGGTGTATATCCGCGGCGGCGCAAACCGCCAAGCGTAGGCAGTCTGGGATCATCCCAGCCGCTGACAACATCGTTCTCTACCAGGTAGCGAAGTTTGCGCTTGCTCATGACGGTATGGTTGATGCCAAGACGTGCGAATTCGATCTGACGAGGGTTGCCTGGTGAAGTTATATTGGCAATGACCCAATCGTAGAGCGGACGATGATCCTCGAATTCAAGTGAACAGAGCGAGTGTGTGATGTTTTCGATAGCGTCTTCGATCGGGTGGGCAAAATCATACATCGGATAGATGCACCATTCATTGCCTGTGCGATGGTGATGAGCCCTGTTGATTCTGTAGATAACAGGATCGCGCATGTTCATATTGCCTGAGCTCATGTCGATTTTTGCGCGCAGAGTTTTGCTGCCGTCAGCAAATTCGCCGGCACGCATGCGCTTGAACAAATCGAGACTCTCTTCAGCTGGACGTTCGCGATATGGGCTGGGACGGCCGGGCTCGGTAAGAGTGCCTCTGTATTCTCTGATCTGCTCAGCGGTCTGCTCACAGACATAGGCAAGACCCTTTGATATCAGCTCGCAGGCATAATCGAACATTTTCGGGAAATAGTCTGAAGCAAAATAGAATCGATCGCCCCAGTCATAGCCGAGCCAATGGATATCTTCTTTTATGGCGTCAACATACTCGACATCTTCCTTCGACGGATTTGTGTCATCCATACGCAAATTGCAGAGACCATTGTATTTTTCAGCAGTGCCGAAGTCGATGACGATCGCTTTTGCATGTCCTATATGCAGATAGCCGTTTGGTTCGGGCGGAAATCTTGTGTGAACCTTCCTGCCGGCGAATCTGCCGCCTTCTGCAATATCTTCATCGATCATTTCATGGATAAAATGACGTGATGCCTCTTCATTATTTTCTTCGCCGCCTGCAGCAGCCGGATCTACTATTTTTGAATCAATCATGATTAAATCTCCTCACTTATTTATTCAGTCGGGCGATACCATCTTCTAATCTGGCAATAGCTTCGTCTCTGCCAAGTATGACGAGCACCTCTATGGCACCGCCGGGGGTAACTGCCTGGCCTGAGGCTGCGATCCTGACTGGCCACATGACCTGTCCGTTTTTCATTTCAAGTTTTTGTGCCAGACCGATCAGACAGTCATGTATGCTGTCGCGATCCCAGCTAGTCAGTGATTTTAGAGCGTCAAGTGCTTGTGGCAATACATCAGCTGCCAATTCAGGTGAAGACTTGCTCTTCTTATTACTGAAGAGATCAAGCTCATAGTCCTGACGGGCGGCCAGGAAGCCGATCATGTCCGGGAGCTGGACCAGTTTGGTTACACGTGGCTGCAGAATATCTGCCAGCAGCTCTAGTTCCTGCGGAATCTGCCCGAAGATCTGTTCAAGCTGTGGCTTGATCAAAGCGATGAAATCCTCGCGGCTCATGGCCCTGATATATTCAGCATTAAACCAGGTCAGCTTGTCATAGTCGAAAACTGCCGGTGATTTGCTGATACCTTCAATACTGAAGACCTGCTCCAACTCAGTCAGAGTGAATATCTCCCTATTGTCATTTACCGGACACCAGCCCAGCATTGCGATATAGTTGATGATGGCCTCTGGCAGATAGCCTTCTGCGATCAGACCCTCGAAGCTGGTCGAACCATGACGCTTGGAGAGTTTCTTGCCATCCATGCCATTGATCAGCGGCAGGTGCACATATGTTGGCACTTCCCAGCCAAAAGCCTGATACAGCAGATTATACTTCGGCGTTGAAGAGAGATACTCTGAACCGCGAACGACATGGGTAATGCCCATGGCATGGTCATCGACGACATTTGCGAAATTATAAGTCGGATAACCGTCCGATTTCAGCAATACCTGATCTTCAAGTTCGCTGTTCTCGACCGTGATGCTGCCATAAACCGCATCTTCAAAAGTCGTTGCACCGTCGAGCGGCATTTTCTGACGTATGACATAGGGTAGCCCAGCTGCCAGCTTCTCATCGATTTCGGTTTGTGTAAGATGACGGCAGTGACGGTCATAACCGCCAGTGAAGCTACCCTCGCCGGCCTGCTCCTTCAGCGAATCCAGCCGCTCCTTGGTACAGAAGCAGTAATATGCATGACCCTTCTCAACCAATTCCTCGGCAAAAGGCCTGTACATACTTAGTCTCTCACTTTGGACATAAGGGGCATATGGTCCGCCGATGTCAGGGCCTTCATCGTGATTCATGCCGACCTCACGTAGTGTTTTGTAGATTATATCCACTGCGCCCTCAACTAATCGGCCCTGATCAGTATCCTCGATCCTGAGAACGAAGCTGCCCCCGGCAGCTTTTGCGATCAGATACTCATAGAGAGCTGTGCGAAGATTGCCGACATGCATGAAGCCCGTTGGACTAGGTGCAAAACGGGTGCGTACCGTGCCTGATGTTGTCATCTGTATTCCCCCTTCGTAATAACAAAAAGACAACCATGAACCGCAAAAGTTCATAATCGTTCATAATCATTTTTATATATCAAATGCATTATATGATAACATAAGTGCGTCGGCAATTAAAAGAGCCGGGAACCATGTTCGGGCCTTACAGGTCCTTGAGTTACAGGAGATTCGATGTTTGGATATATAAGGCCGTTCAAGCCTGAGCTGCTGATGCGTCAGTGGGAATATTATCGGTCAGCATACTGCGGCCTTTGCAAAGAGATCGGCAGGAGCTACGGTCAGTTGCCGCGCCTGGCACTGACCTATGATATGACATTTTTGACTATACTTCTAAGCTCACTGGCAGCAGATGCATCACATCCTCAAAAAGGTATTTGTCTTCTCAACCCGGCAAAAGGCAAGCTGATCATGCCGTCTAATTCCGCACTGGAGTTTTCCGCTGCGGCAACCATAATGTTAGCTCATTATAAGGGAGAGGATGACCGCCAGGATGGCAAAAAACTGCGTGGAGGCGTTGTCATAGCGGCTTTTGCTTCTGCCAGACGCAAGGTGCTTAAGAAGTATCCTGAACTTGATGCTGTTGTTGGCAAGAAACTTGAAGAACTGGCCGAGGCTGAGAACCAGGTGCCGGATAGCTCCGACCCGGCTATGGGCGCAGCAACGATTTTCGGCAGTCTATTGTCAGAAATCTTCCGGGAAGGCGTCACATATACAGGCGCTGCCGACCGTTTTACAGATGAGCATGATCGTCAAGCGCTGATTGATACAGTAGGTTATCTTGGTTATGACATAGGCCGCTGGATCTACATAATTGACGCGATTGACGATTTACAGGTAGACATGGATAATGATGAGTGGAATCCTTTTGCCGGTCATGATATTAATACAGCCAGAAAAATGGCAGATCAGATCCTGAGTGATATTGAAATATCGCTCGACAAAACAGCCATTTTGATCCCGTTTGTAAGAGATTCGGCGCTGATCGCCAATCTGATCAGACTGGGGCTGCCACATGTTAGAGCAAGAATTCTAAGCGGTGCTGGATTAGAAAAGATGTAAAAATGTTGAATTGAAGAAGAATCAGCTTATAAATATGTGGCTAACTAAGAATATACTAGGATAAGAAGTAGCGAGGCAGGTAGATACGATGTCAAAAAATCCCTATGAAGTGCTTGGAGTCAAACAAGAAGCGAGCCAAGACGAAATTAAAAAAGCATATAGAAAGCTGGTCAAGCAGTATCATCCTGATAATTATCGCAATCACCCGCTAGAGGCGCTTGCGCAAGAGAAAATGCAGGAGATAAACCATGCCTATGATCAGCTGACTAATTCAGACAGCACATATAGACAAGGACAGGGAGAAGGTGGCTGGCAGCAGGGCGGCGCACAAGGTCCTTATCAGAGTCCCTACAATAACGGTTCACCGTATGGCGGCAATCAGAATTCAGGACCATACGGACAGCCGCGCTGGCAACAACAGCAGAGTCCATACCGCCAGTCGGATATGGATAGCCTGTGTAGTTCTCTTGGCTGTTTATGTTGTGCGGATTCCTGCTGTGAATGTATGGGCGGTGACCTCTGTCTATGCTGTTAAGTTCTGATGGCAAGTCTTATGATGCCGGCAGAATAGCAGGCGGTGGTTTGCTGACAGCCTTGGTTTTAGTATTTATTCTTATTTCTTATTTGAGTCCAACTGCAGATCTGGCACTGATGTCTATGGCATCACTGGGGATAGCTGTTGCGGTCGTAAGATATGGTTTTCGAACTGCAATAATTGTTTTTCTGGCCTCCGGTCTTATTTCTGCCGTATGGCCTGGTATTTTCTTCTCATTGCCCTTTTTACTTATATTTGGACCGTGGCCTTTGATCAAAGCCTATATTGAAAATAGATTTAAGAATCCCACTGCGGTGATTGCCAAACAGCTCATAGCTACTGTGATCCTTGTTATTGCAGGAGTTCTTTATCTGCTGATTTTTTCAGTTGATCCATCAGATATCACAAATATAGACTTGCTTGCGAATCTGCCTAAACCAGCCTTCTGGCTGGCAATTCTTGTGATTGCGGAAATAGGATTCTATTTATATGACTGGGCCCTTACTCTTCTTATAACTATTTATATGAGAAGACTAAATGGACGGATCTGAATACAAGTTTACGTAAACTAGAGTTTTCTGGTTTTTTTGTCAAGTATGACCAAAACAATTAAGTGAATAGTCTCTCTGGCTGCTCTTAGAAATTGCCAGAGCAGCAGGAGCACGAAAGAAAAAAGTGTTCCTATTATTACTAATGTAAGATTAGGATTTCGTTGCAGTTGATCTAGACCTCTGTCAAGAATGGTGATAGTGGAGAGAATCTGTCTGTCTGGTGCGACATCGACCGCTATTGACGTTCCATCCCTCATTTGGAAGATTACCTGGCCTACGACCATACTACGCTGGATCGGCCTGCTATGAGGACCATATGTCTTGTATTGCACATTGCTCATCAAAAAATCGTCGCCGATGGGATGTATATAATAGACTGTTTTGCTAAATACAAGTCCGAAGGTTTCTCCGTCAATCGTTCTTTCAAAATCCTCAGCATAGAGATCACCAGCTCTGGCCAGAGGAGATAGCTCATAGAATTCAGATATGCCGTTATAGAGGTTAAGAGTATCAGTGTATCTTCTCTCCTCGGACGTTGATGCTGTGACTGTAATTATGTTGATTCCATCTTTTGTTCCAGAAGTTACCATAGTGTGCTGCCCCTGGCTCAAGACATTAAAAGCTCCAGTGACTGCTCCTTCAGATAATGTCCAGATTGCCTCGGCCTGGTTGCGCATAGGAACAAGCTTCTCGCCATTTATGATCAGCTGGTCGTTGCGTCTGGATAACAGCTCTGAGAAATTCTGATTTTGTAAACCTGCATTGATCAATCGGGCCACATCAGCGGCGGTAGAATACTGCAGCAGATTGCTCTTGGGAATAGAATTGATATCTCCGACTACATTTTCAACTACCGGTTCGCCAGTGCTGTTCATGAAAAAAGTATTGATCATGTCATAACTCTGAGCGCGGCTGTTCATCAGCTCTACAAAACGACTCTCTTCGTTTGCTATCTGTTCTGCTACAGCAATCGCCGCCGAATCAGAATCATAATAAAGTATTCTCAGAAGTAAATATTCAAGCATATATTTGTCGCCAGTTCCGAGCTCTACATAGTCTGGTGAATTTGCAGCGTCATATTGGCTTGCAGCCACAGAGCTGATAGTAACCATAGTATCAAGAGGCAGGCGTTCACAGGCGATAAGAGCGGTCATCAGTTTAGAAGCTGTTGGTATTGACATTTTAACATCACTGTTTTTTTCAAATAGCACACGTTGTCTGCCAGTTTCGATTACGATCGCAGCAGGTGCAGTCAAATCTATATCCAGACCGTCATATAGTTTATCAGGCTCCGTATTTTCATCTGGTTCAATATCGATATTTTCTGTTAAGCTTGTTTCGGTAGATGCTCCTGTTTCATTTGAAGCAGCATGAACAAAGCTAATAGGCCAGCCAAATGATATAACTGCCAGCCCTATGATCAATGTCACTATAGCTTGCCTGAAAAGAGCCTTGTTCAAGTAACATACCTCCAAGCAGATTTAACAGTAGGTTTACCTAAATAGAAAACCTTAAATGAACAATACTATACTATCATATCCGCTATGCGATGGACATAAATTCAGGACTGTGAAAATTTACAGATTTTTTTCTAGATCGCGCCTGTAATTGCTGGGCGTTTTGCCTTGTTCGCGCTTAAAAGCTTTTGAAAACAACAGAGGATCGCTATAACCAACCGAATGAGCTACTTCACCAATCGACAAAGAAGTCCTAAGCAGCTCGCCTGCTTTTGTCATTCTGTATCGAGTCAAATATGCCTTCGGAGTTATATGCAGAAACCGCTGGAACAGCGAGTATAGATAACTTCTGTCCAGACCGACATGTGAAGCTATGCCACTAACAGAAATGTCATCAGCATAATTATTCTCAATATAGCGTACTGCTTGTCGCAAATATTCTGCTTGTCTGGTTTCAATCGATGATGCTGCCTGATTATTTTGATCGATCAGACCGGCAAAAAACATATAGAGATGTGCTATGCGCAGCAGCTCATGTTGACGTGAGCCTCCAGAAAACCTAAGCATTCCTCTAATGATCTCTGCAAGACCATCTTCGTTTTCTGATTTAGATACTGGCTGTCTGGGATTAAGACCAGCCTCTCGGCAGAGGCTGTCTGCGATCAGTCCGCGAAAACCAACCCAGACATAGCTCCATGGATTCTCGTAATCAGCTCTGTACTCTGCGATTGTATCGGGACTAACTAAAAATATATCTCCACGCTCAAGTAAATATTCATTCTTACCAGTTTTAAACATACCTTGACCCGCGGTTATCAGATGAAGAACAAAATGGCTCCTTATACCAGGTCCCCAGCTATGTCCAGGCAGACAATCCTCGGTACCGCACTT
>JAAYFZ010000222.1 GCA_012727965.1 Clostridiaceae bacterium | reverse complement strand
GAGACAGACCGCGGTCAAGGTGGAACTGCCAGGCACCTCCGCCTCCCGCCGCTCACCGCCCGCTCACCCCATAATCACCGTTAAATTTTCACATGAGTGTTTTATTGTCCAATTGCGGCGTCTGACACTGCTGAGATTCGCAGTATTGTTCAATTTTATGCAGTTATTGTGCATTCATTCAGTGAGCTGCTTCCCTTATGCTTGTCCCATGAAGGCGATTTTGCTGATTTTGCAGAGTGAATTTAGTGGCAGAGTGCAATGTCGTGGTGAAGGGGTGAAGGTTTTTGAGTGAAGTACCTAGATTAGAACTAACTGGCATAGAGAAGTCTTTTCCCGGTGTGAAAGCGCTGGAGAATGTGAGTTTCTCTGTTAGGAGAGGTACCGTTCACGTTTTGTGTGGTGAGAACGGCGCGGGCAAGTCGACGCTGATGAAGATTATCAATGGAATTTATCAGCCGGATGATGGCGTGATGAAGCTGGATGGTCGGGTTGTTCATATCAGTAATGCGATCGAGGCGCGCAAGCATCGCATATCGATGATTTTTCAGGAGCTTAATTATATTCCCGAGCTGACGATCGAGCAGGCGATGTTTTTGGGCCGTGAGCCGGTGAATAAGCTGGGTAAGATCGATTGGAAGCAGATCCGCAGGGATACTTTGCAGCTGTTTGCGCAGGAGAAGCTGGATTATAAACCGGATACGCAGATGAAGGAGCTTTCGATCTCGGATATTCAGATGCTGGAGATTGTAAAAGCCATCTCTTATGATGCTGACATTATCATTATGGATGAACCTACTTCTGCCATTACTCAGCGTGAGGTTGAGAGGTTGTTTGCTAAGATCAATGTTCTGCGTGAACGTGGGGCGAGCATCATTTATATCTCGCATAAGCTGGATGAGATTTTTCAGATTGCTGATGAGATTACTGTCTTGCGGGATGGCACTGTTGTTGGTTCTTATCCGAAGAGTGAGCTTGATATCGACAAGGTGATCACGATGATGGTCGGCCGGGTAATTACTAATAGCTATCCGAAGGAAGAGGTCAAGCTTGGTGATGAGATTCTGGAGGTGCAGGATCTGCAGTCGCCTGGTGTTTTTCAAGATATCAGTTTTTATGTGCGGGTTGGCGAGATTGTTGGTTTTGCGGGCTTGATGGGAGCGGGTCGCACTGAGGTGATGAGAACGCTTTTTGGGCTTGATCACTATACTTCTGGTCAGGTGAGGATCGAGGGCCGTGATGTTCGGATCAATCGTGTCAGCGATAGTATCAATAACAGGCTGGTCATGCTGTCTGAGGATAGGCGTAGATACGGTTTGATTCCGGTGCGCAGTATCCGTGAGAATATTTCGCTGGCTACTCTAAAACAGTTTATCTATAAGGGTTTTCTGCATGAGAAGAAGGAAATTGATTCTATCACTGAGATCTGTCAGAAGATGCGGGTTAAGGCGCCTGATTGGGAAACTACTGTAGAGGCGCTGTCTGGCGGCAATCAGCAGAAGGTCGTTCTGGCTAAGTGGATGGTCCGCGATCCTGCGGTTCTGATTATGGATGAGCCGACGAGAGGTATCGATGTCGGCGCGAAGGTTGAGATTTATAAGCTGATGTCGGCGCTGGCACATGAGGGTAAGGGACTTGTGATGGTTTCATCTGAGATGCCTGAGCTGATGGGTATGTGCGATCGGATATATGTTATGTCAGAGGGCAAAATTACCGGCGAGCTTGAGCGGTCTGATTTCTCTCAGGAGGCGATTATGCGGCTCGCGACAGCTAACAAAGTGTCGGGTAAGGACGCAGTTGAGCAAAACGAGCCGCTCGTAAACAAATCGCCTGCTGATAAGCAAGCTGCTGGTAAGCAAACTAATGGTAATCAGGCGGATGAGGTGGAATGAAGTGAATACAAAGAGAGCTAATTGGAATCAATTTAAAAATAAGTACAGTATATTCATGGTGCTGATCCTGCTGTTTGCAGCGGCGGCACTGATCAACAAAAATTTCCTTTCCTGGAGCAATCTCTCCAATATCTCCAGACAGCTGTCGGTAACAACGATCCTGGCTTTTGGTGAGACGCTGCTGATCATATCCGGTATGATCGATCTTTCATCCGGGTCGGTACTGGCTCTGTCAGGTGTTCTGTCGGTCGCGTCATATGTACGGACCGGAAATCTGGCGCTGGCTTTTCTCGTAGCCATAGTGGTCAGTGTTTTCTGCAACCTGCTTAACGGTGTAATGGTAGAAAAATTCAAGGCGCCGCCTTTTATCGCTACTTTGGCTATGCAGACGATGGCACGCGGCCTGGCTCTTCTGATTACAAAAGGCCAGAATATCTACAATATCGGCGATTATACCGTCTTTGGCCAGGGTTCTGTTGGTGTGATTCCGACCCCTATCATCTTCCTGGTGCTGATCGGCTTGTTTACCTGGTATTTGCTGAGACATACGCGCTTCGGTCGATCGCTGTACGCGATCGGCGGCAACGAAGAAGCTGCGGCTGCCTCTGGCATCAATGTTGGTCGCAATAAGATCGTCGCTTATCTCTTCAATGGTGTTTTTGTCGGTGTGGCCAGCGTTCTCTTCATGTCACGTGTCAACGCCGGACTGCCGAATGGTGCGATCAATTATGAGTTCGAGGCTTTGACCGCGGCGATCATCGGCGGTACCAGCTTCTCGGGCGGTATCGGTACTGCCTCGGGAACACTTGCGGGTGCTTTTATCGTTGGCTTCTTGAACAATATCATGAACCTGACCGGAGTCGATTCTTATGTTCAGCAGATCGTGCGCGGCGCCATCATCGCGCTGGCCGTTATCTACGATATCTATGCGAAGCAGAACCGGACCAAGCGCAAGCTCGGCAGGATCGAGGATCAGAAGCAATAATGGTCTTAAGCGCTGCAGCGCTACAAGATAAAGCCACAATCCAAATGGAGAAACCACAATCGAAACGGAGGAAAAAACTATGAAGAAACTTCTAAGTTTGATCTTGCTTATGGCGATGATCATGGTAATGTTTGCAGGCTGTTCATCAAACGGCACAACAACAGCAGCCACAACGGCGCAAGGCGAGCAGACGACGACAACCGCAGCTGCAGACGAAACAGAAGCAGAGGGAAACTATCGCGTGGCCTATATTGCCAGAGCACAGGCTGACTCATTTGCCGCCTGGCTGGCTAATGCAGTCAAGGAAGAGGCTGAACTCTATGACAATATCGACCTCGAGGTTTTCGATGGTCAGGCCTCTGATGACAAGGTCAATTCACTGATTGAAAACGCTATCACCAATAAATTCGACCTGATAATAGTTCAGCCAAACAACGGTGAGGCTCAGCGTCCATATGTTGAGAAGATCGTTGACGCAGGTATCTTCGCTATCACAACTAATGCCAGAATCTCAGGCATCGAGGGTGCTTCCTCAGTTGATGCTGATCCATATATGCAGGCAGCGGTCAATGCCCAGATGGCACTTGACGCAATTCCACAGAATGCAAAAGTCGTCGTCCTCAAGGGGCCTCCTGGTAATTTCCATGCTGACGCACGTCGCGATAGCTGGGAGAAAGAGTTCTTCGAGAAACGTACTGATGTTGAGATCGTCGGCGAGCAGATCGCCAACTGGAACAAGGACGAAGCCATGCGCTACATGGAAGACTGGATCCAGGCAAATGATCAGATCGACGCTATCATTTCCATGAATGATAATATGGCCGCAGGTGCACTCGAAGCTATTAAGGGCAATGCGAAATTTGAGAACATTCTCTCCTTCGGTGTTGACGGCACAGCTGAAGCTTGTCTGCTGATCGACGAAGGTCTGATGACAGCAACTTGTCTGCAGAACGCCTATGATCTGGCAGAACAACTGCTGAAGGTCAGCGATCAATTGTTAAAAGGTGAAATCGAGCAGATCGATACAGACATCGATTGTCCACTGATCACGAAGGACAATGTCAAGGAATTTATAGAAATGTATAAGAAGACCGGTGCTATAAAATAATTGTTCGGCCTCCATAGGTTTTAAAGCTGACTGTCGAAGTATGCGTAACGCATGCTTCGACTGTTGGCATTCTCTGTTGTTCGATTCGATTGATGGTGTTATAAATAGGCATACAGTTGCTTGTGCCTGCACAGCTCAGGAGGGATGATGCAGACAATGAAAAAAGCTCTATGGGTTCTGATTATCATATCTATCGTGACATCGATAGTATTTTTCAAGATTATTTTGAATCCAGAATCTGACCAGAAGCCAAATGATGAATCTGCTCCAGCAGTAGATCCATTTGTGTTTACTCTGCCTGAACCGCTGCAAAACAAAGCACGTTGGAATGATTTCCCTGACTGGGAGCTTGGAAATATTCCAGTACCAGCCGATTTTGACTGGAAAAAATACAGTGGCATTACACTCAGTTTTATAGTTGAAAACAATATCCATGCCAATATACTCACAAAAGAGAGCCAAAAATTTACCGAGGAAACTGGCATCCAGATCAATATCAGGCCGATGGATTACAATACAATGCTTGAGAAAATTAGTCTGGATCTGATCACCCGACGCAATAAATATCAGCTGATCTATGTCGATCCTTATCAGACTCTTAACCGCTTCCACAATGATCTCGAAGATCTCGACCTTTATACGAACAGAAAGGATCTGCCTCAGATACCAGGTGGTCTCGACGATTTTAACCCCGAACATACCAGGGTGCTTTCTTATTT
>JAAYFZ010000221.1 GCA_012727965.1 Clostridiaceae bacterium | reverse complement strand
TCGTTTCCTGGCTTGATGAAACAGAAATGGCCATCTCTGCCAAGCGCGGACGTGATATTGAACAATACATTAATCATTTTACAGAAGCCAGGACTATTTATGGTTATATAAATGATTATATCGGCAGGCTAAATACCGTTCAGTTCCAGCAAAACTATGAGAACTACCATAGTATGGGGCAGGTGCTTAATACTGTTGAAATAATGGATCTGCTGATCGTGGCGGTCGTTCTGATTACGAATACACTGATTATTCTGATAACTACTCTGAGAATAACCAGGCCTGTAGTACAGCTGGCTCATCGTGCTGAGGAGGTTGCCCAGGGTAATCTTGAGGTTGATGCAGTTGAGTCTGATTCAACTGATGAACTGAGCATTCTGACTAAGTCGTTTAATGGTATGGTCATTAGTTTAAGAGATTATGTTTTACAGATTCGTGAAAATACGATCAATGAAAATATGCATAGACAGCAGGAGCTGACTATGCTCAATTATCTCCAGGAGGCCAGGCTCAAAAACCTGCAGGCGCAGATCAATCCTCATTTTCTCTTCAATTCTCTGAATGCGGGCGCACAGCTGGCCATGCTGGAGGGTGCGGACAGAACAACCGAGCTGATCGAGAATATAGCCGACTTTTACCGGTATAATATTAAAATATTCGATCATGATGCCACGCTGCGTCAGGAGTTGGACATGGTCGGGCACTATATATATATTCAGAAAGTGCGCTTCGCCGACCGTTTCGAGTATCGGCAGCAGATCGATGAGCGTTGTCTTCATGTGAGGATGCCTAGTCTGATTCTGCAGCCTATCGTCGAGAATGCTTTTGCCCATGGGCTTAGAGATATGGAATCCGGTGGCATGATCTCGATTGAGGTCAGCCAGGAAGATGATCATGTCAGGGTTCTGATCACTGACAATGGTTCGGGTTTTGATCAGGAAACTATCGATCGACTGCTGACATATGTGGATGATCCAACCGAGACTACTGAAATGCTAAGTGAGGCTGAGGCGGGATCGCGTAAGGGCGCTGGGATCGCGCTCAACAATGTTATCAGCAGATTGAGGCTGTTTTATCGGCGGGACCAGGTCATAGAAATCAGCTCCGGGCCAGATGGTATCGGTGCGCAGATTCGGTTGATGATACCGCTGGATTATGACTAGAGCAGGAAGGAGGCAGAATTGTGTACAGAGTTTTATTAGTTGATGATGAGCAGCTCGTTGTAGATTCACTTAAATTTATACTGGAAAAAGAATACGGTTCGAGCTGTCAGATCGAAACTGCGAAATCAGGGCGTGAAGCGATTCAGAAATCGGAAATTCTGCATCCTGATATTATTCTTATGGATATCAGCATGCCTGGTATTAATGGTATCGAGGCTATTCGCTCGATCCGTGAATTTCTGCCGGCTGCCGTGATCATACTACTTACTGCTTATGACAAATTTGATTATGCGAAGCAGGCGATCAGTCTTAGTGTTTTCGATTATTTGATGAAACCTGTTAATCGTGCCAGGATCATTCAGACAGTCGACAGTGCTATCGTACAGGTAGATGAATATCGGCAGCGTCGTTATGATGATCTGGCTATGCGTGAGAAGCTGGAAAATGTTATCGGCGTGCTTGAGACAGGGTTCGTCTATGCATTGCTGTTTCCGGATAGCGGTCAGCAGGATATAGCCAGATACCTGGAAATGCTGGAAATTCAAGGTGCACATGGTCTTGTGATGACGCTTGAGTTTGGCGAAGACAGCGAAAATGGCATGATGCAGAACAGGATCGGCAGTCATGTTCGGCTGCATCGCAGCTATCAGACACTTCGCGAGCTGATCAAGTCTGTCCATGCCTGTCTGATCGGGCCACTGCTGTTGAACAGAATGGTTGTATTTTTCCCGGCTGAGCCTGAAATGCTAAGTTCGCTGCAGCAACAGGCTGATATGCTTGGCCGGATGATAATCGAGAAAATCAAGAATAGACTTGATGTTGAGGTCAGGGCTGGTATCAGCAATCCCTGCGAGACTGCAGATGATCTGCATCATGCCTGGCAGGAATCGCTGCAGGCCATGCAGCTGGCTGCTCCTGGACAGGTTATGCTCTACAGTCGGCTGGCCGAGCTGCCGTCAAGCGGCAGAGATATTGAAACGATAGAGAGAGAGTATTTTGAGTCAGTTGCTTCAGCTGACCCGGGTATGGCCTGTATGCTGTTTGACAGTATATATGACAACCTGGTCGATCTGCCTACAGAACAGCTTAAGAGCAGAATTATGGTACTGATGGCTCTGACTGAGCGTGAAGCGCAGCGTAGGCATAACGGATCAAGCAACAGTTTCAATTATTGTAAACTGCTTGAGGCCGACCATGCTGATGATTTCAGGGAGATGGCTCATACCAGAATCCAGCAGACCTGTGAGTTGATATCAGGTATGCGCAACCGCAATGTAAATGATTTGGTCATGCAGGCAAAAGAATATCTTGACACCAATTTCAGCGACAGCTCGATTTCACTCGAATCTGCAGCGACCAAGATTTCTCTGAGTCCGCAATATCTTAGTAGAATATTCAGCGCTCAGATGGGCCGGACTTTTATTGATTATTTGACAGATATCAGGATCAAAAAGGCAAAAGACCTGCTCAGGGGCACGGATCTCTCAGTCAAGGAGATCAGTCTGAAGCTAGGCTATAGCGATCCTAACTATTTCAGCAGGATATTCAAACGGATCACTGGACGAACACCATCCGATTTTCGTTGATTTGATGATACTGATCGGCCTTTTAGTATGTTGGTTTGTCAAGGAGGAGATATTATGCGGGATTCAGAAAAAAACAGAAGCATTGGCAGAGTGCTGAGTCTTATACTCATGCTGTTTATGCTTGCTGGGATGACATCTGTTCTTGCTGCCTGCAAAGATGACAAGAGTGAGGAAGTACCGGTGGGGCCTCAGGATCAAGGCAAGCCTGTAATAGGATTAGCCATGGATACACTGGTGCTTGACCGCTGGATGCGAGACCGCGATGTTTTCGTATCAGAAGCCAATGAGCTGGGCGCTGAGGTCATAGTACAAAATGCCACCAGTGATGCCAAGGAGCAACAGAGTCAGATCCGTTATCTGATCGATCGCAAGGTCGATGTGCTGGTGATTATTTCCATCGACGCTGATCAGCTGGTCGACGAAGTTGAGCTAGCACAAAGCAAGGGTATCAAGGTTATCGCCTATGATAGACTGATCAATCAGGCAAATGTCGATCTGTACGTGTCTTTTGACAATGTAGAGGTAGGTCGTTTGATGGCCCGCAAGATGTTTGAGGCTGTTCCTGCAGGCAGATTCGCACTTATGAAAGGTTCACGTGAAGATAATAATGTTTCCCTGCTTGTGAGCGGAATTATGGATGTGCAGCAGGACTATCCCGATACCGAAATTGTTTTGGAAGATTATGCTGAGAACTGGAGCGCGGATGATGCTTATATCAAAGCAAGGAGATGGTTGGATGACGGTCATCTGATCGATGGCATTTTTTGCTGTAATGACGCTTTGGCCGGAGCCGCACTTAGAGCTCTGGCCATGCATAAGCTCGCTGGCAGCGTGCCTGTGACAGGACAGGATGCTGATCTGGATGCCTGTCAGCGTATTGTCGAGGGCTCACAGCTGATGACAGTCTTCAAGCCGATCGAGAGTCTGGCTCAAATAGCGGCAAAAGCTGCGGTCGATCTGGCCGAGGGCAAGGAAGCGCCGGCGAATGATACTTTTAATGACGGCAAACACATTGTTCCTTATTACCGGATCATGCCTGTCATGGTAACTTCTGAGAATATGGCAGATATTATTTTAGAGAATGGTTTTCATGCCAAGAAGGATGTCTATCGTAATATTCCACAGTCTGAATGGCCTTAATATTTCACTGCCTGCCTAACAGGATAATTTTGTCATTAGCATTATATTGCTATAAACTTTGCCCTTCGCGGATCGCTGCGGAGGGCAATTAGTTTAATATGACCATATTGTGGTCAAGCAAGTCCAGATTACTCTATGTTAATATCACAGCAGAAGGGGTGAATATTTATCTGCCCCGCAAATGATACAACACTTCTAAGGAGGAAAAAAGCATGAAGAAAATTGTCAGAATTGCGACAGTAGTATTGGCGCTTTCTATGAGCTTGTCAATCGTGGCTGGCTGTAAGAAGGACAAGAAGGACGACGGCAAACTTAAGGTTGGTATCTCTATCCCGACTCTGCAAGAAGAGCGCTGGGCACGTGATAAGGATACCATGGAAAAAGCTTGTCAGGATGCCGGAATCGAATTCGTCAGCAATGTCGCTGATCTTGACGCTCAGAAACAAAAAGCACAGTGTGAAAACATGATTTCAGAAGGAATTGACGTTCTGATTCTTGCACCACATGACGCAGCAGCAGCAGCAGCTATCGTAGAAGACGCAGCAGCCAGCGGAGTCAAGGTTATATCTTATGACCGTTTAATCACCGCAACAGATAAGCTCGATATCTACCTCTCATTCGACAATGTAAAAGTCGGTGAGCTCCAGGGTGAATATTTTGTCAATAATGTTGACAAAGGCAATATCGTTATTCTGTCTGGTGACCCAGAAGATAACAATGCCAAACTGTTCAAAGAAGGCGCAATGAACAAACTGCAGCCTAAAATCGACAGCGGCGACTATGTTGTTCTTAATGAGCAGGCATGTCAGGACTGGAAAGCTGAAGAAGCTATGAAGCACGTTGAAGCAGCTCTGAATAAGAGCACAGACATCGTCGGAGTCCTCGCACCTAATGATGGTACAGCAGGCGGCTCTATCCAGGCTCTTAACAAAGAAGGTCTGGCAGGCAGCGTAGTTGTTACTGGTCAGGACGCAGAGCTGGCAGCAGCACAGCGCATCATGGCTGGCGAGCAGTCAATGACAGTATTCAAAGATACTCGTGAACTCGGTAAAGAAGCCATCAAGATCGCTCAGGATATGTTCGCTGAAAAAGAGATCAAAACAGATGGACAGGTCGTCAGCAATGGCGTAAAAGATGTTCCTTCCGTTCTGCTTACACCAGTATCAGTTGATGCTGATAACCTCAAGAGTGTTCTGATCGACAGCGGCTACCTCAAAGAAGCTGACGTAATGAAATAAACCACTCGAATATTAGTTATCAATAACTGACAACTCCACGGCAGAGCTGCCTTGACGGCTATCCCTGATTCAGGGACATCTTGATTGGCAGCTCTGTCGCAGGCAGTTGCAGCAAAAGCATACTGTCAGATGGGGGAGGGAACATGGCTGATTATATTCTTGAAATGAAGGGAATAACAAAAGAATTCCCTGGTGTCCGCGCACTTGATGAAGTTACTTTTCAAGTAAAACGCGGCGAAATACATGCACTGGTCGGCGAAAATGGTGCCGGCAAATCAACTCTTATGAAGGTCCTGAGCGGTATTTATAATTTTGGCACTTATTCCGGTGATATTATTTTCAATGGAGAAGTACAGAAATTCAATACTATCAAGGACAGTGAGCACAAGGGCATAGCTATTATCTATCAGGAGCTGGCTCTAGTTAAACAGATGACAATCGCCGAGAACATTTTTCTTGGCTCAGAAATAACGAAAAAAGGACTCCTTAATGAGTCAGAAACATATACTAAGACTCAGGATGTTCTGAAGGAAGTACACCTGGATTTAAGTCCAACCACCAGGGTTATTAATCTGGGTGTTGGAAAACAGCAGCTAGTTGAGATTGCCAAGGCAATTTCAAAAAGAGCTGATCTATTGATCCTCGACGAGCCCTCAGCAGCTCTTACAGAAACAGAAACAGATAATCTGCTTGAAATTCTACGTGAGCTTAAGACCAAGGGAGTTACCTGTATCTATATTTCACATAAGCTTGGTGAAGTTTTCAGCATTGCGGATTCTGTTACTGTTCTTAGAGACGGTAAAACAATCACGACTAAAAAGGTAAATGAAATCAACGAAGAGGAACTTATCTCTTACATGGTTGGACGTGAATTGACACAACTGTTCCCGCGTAAACCGCATACTGCAGGCGAGACGGTAATGTCTGTCCGCGACTGGACAGTACATAATCCTGAACTGCCAGACAAGGTTATGATCGATAATGTCTCATTTGACCTCAGAAAGGGTGAGATTCTCGGTATCGCAGGACTTATGGGCGCCGGCCGCACTGAGCTTGTCATGAGTTTATTTGGAGCTTATGGCACAGGCATCAGCGGTGAACTGTTCTTAAATGGAGAGAAGATCAACATACACAGTCCTGAGCAGGCAATCGATGCCGGTATTGCTTATATATCTGAGGATAGAAAGCGTTATGGTCTGGTTTTGAGCCAGGATATACGCTTCAATACAGCTCTGGCTTCGTTCAAGAAATTTACCAAAAATAAACTCTTAAATGACAATGAGATCATTAAGCAAACTGAACGTTATGTTAATGAACTGCGTATCAAGACACCGTCCGTAGAACAGCTGACGAAAAATCTTTCCGGTGGTAATCAGCAGAAGGTCGTTCTGGCTAAGTGGCTTGTTACAAATCCCCGGGTCATGATTATGGATGAGCCTACTCGAGGCATCGATGTAGGTGCGAAGGTCGAGATATACAATATCATGAATGAGCTCATAGAACAGGGAGTTTGTATAATAATGATTTCATCTGAGCTGCCTGAGATTATTGGTATGAGTGACCGTATACTGGTAATGCACGAAGGCCGTCTGACCGGCGAAATTGATTGGCAGGGTGCCACTCAGGAGAAGGTCATGTACTACGCAACTGGAGGTAAAAAAGCAAATGAAG
>JAAYFZ010000220.1 GCA_012727965.1 Clostridiaceae bacterium | reverse complement strand
TCTGTCATCGATAATATTATCGGCAAAAGCCGAGTCAAAACTAATACCGTTTACCGCTCTTAGATGGATCGAATAGATGTACTGCTGATAGTAAATAAACTCTCTGACTACCTGCTCAGATTTCAGTCTATTGCCTGGATCCGCGGCACCTTCCTCAGCAGTCTGCCTTAGTCAACGCAGTAATTCGGAGTTCTGCAGCAAAAACAATGAGGAAGCCTTAACATCACTTAGAATGAAGTCAATGTTGTCAGCCTTCTGCTTAACTGTATTGAAATTTGTCTCACTTACTCTAATCTTGAGTGCGCTTCTATATTGGTTATAGGAAACACTGATTATTGTAATTATCGGGATGATGGCCAACAGTAAAGAGAAAGCGAAAAATCTGACTTGCAGACTATAAGTTTTCTGTTTAAGCTTACTTAGCCAAGACACTACTATCACCCCCCAATCAGCTTAGTAGATTATAGCAAAAGCAAAGCTAATGCACTTATATGTTAGTAATATTGTGCGAAATTTTGGAAAATATTGTAGATTTGGCCCCTACAGGAGGAAGACCACATCCTATATCATCATAGTCACCGGCCATAGTTTTTGTGACACAAGATACAAAAATGAGAAAACCGGTTGGATAAGCAAGACACATGAGGAGGAAGAAAACAATGCTCAAAAAGATCATTTCTGTAGTAATGGTGCTATCACTGGTACTTGCTCTTGCCGCTTGTGGCGGAGGTGCAGCAACGACTGCTCCGGCACAAACAACGAAAGCAGCTGACGAAACAACAACCGAGGCTGGATCAGACGAAACAACTGCACCAACAGAAGACATGTCTGTCGGCGCCGTAATCATGAATACATCAGGCGAGTGGTTCGCTGAAGTTATAGCCGGTATGGAAAAGGCCGGACGCGACCTGGGTGTTAAGGTCCAGATCGTCAGCTCAGAAAACGACGTTGCTGTTGAAGCAGACAACATGGACGCTTTTATCGCACAGAAGGCTGACGCGATCGCAATGGGTCCAATAAGCGCTGATGGCTCAGTAGCAGCTTTTGATCGTGCTTTTGATGCAGGTATCCCTGTTGTTTCATGGAATACTACCTGTAACTCAGATAATCTCAAATACTTCGTCGGTGTTGACAATCGTGATCTTGGCAAGAAGACAGGCGAGTATATGACAGATTTTGTTACCGAAAATTATCCTGACGGCGTAAAAATCGCTCTTCTGATAAGCAATCGCTATGAGGCTGGCATCCAGCGTACAGAGGGTTTCAAGGAAGGCATCCAGGCTCTGGTAGACTCTGGTGTTATTGAAATCGTTACTGAAGTAGAAGCAGAGTTCAAAGAAGACGGACTTGACGCAACAGATCGTATATTGACAGGATTCCCTGAAACAGAGCTGATCTGGGCATGGAACCAGACCTCTATGGAAGGTGCTGTTGCAGCACTCGCCGGCAAAGAAGGAATCAAGGTAATGGGCACTGATATGGCTATCTCATTTGCAAAAGCCATGCTCGAGACTGACTCGGTCCTTCAGGCCGTAACAACTCAGCAGCCTTTTGAAATTGGTTATACAGCTATCAAAAACGCAGTAGAGGTAGCAAAAACCGGTGCTGCTGACGAAGAGGTTCTCGTACCTCTGCAGACATACACAATGGATGACCCGGCAGCACTTCAGAAATACATCGATGATCGCGCTGATCTGAAGATCAACTAAACACTGATCTGTAAGCATGGGATATCGGGTGTGAAGATATTCGCTGAACAGTGAGATCTTCGCACCCTTTTTATAAAATAATTTGAAGAGGTGAACAAGTTGACTCAGGAAATAGTGCTAAGAGCAGAAGGTATCTGCAAACACTTTGCCGGTATCAGAGCCCTGGAAGACGCTGAGCTTACGCTGCGCAAGGGTGAGGTTCACGCTCTTGTAGGCGCAAACGGTGCAGGCAAGAGTACTCTGATAAAAATAATCACCGGAGCCTACAACAAGGACAAGGGGAAAATTTTTATCAATGGCAAAGAAACAGAGATCCACAATACGATCGATGCGAGAAAAAAAGGCATAAGTGCCGTATATCAAGAATTTTCTCTGTTCAATCACCTGACTGTTGGTGAGAACATTTATATGGGGAAATTCCCCAATGGCAAAATACCAGGAAAAATCGACTGGAAAAGGGTCAATAGTGATGCGCAGAAATACCTGGACCTGATTGATACACCGATAGATCCGAAAGAAAAAGTCGGAGACCTAAGTGTTGGTCAGAAGCAATTGGTAGAAATAGCAAAGGCGCTATCCAATCAGTCAAATGTCCTGATACTTGATGAGCCAACGGCTGCCTTGACAGACAATGATATTGAAGGGCTGTTCAGTGTTATCCGCAATCTTCGATCACAAGGCATCAGTATGATCTATGTTTCACATAGACTGGAAGAACTCCCTCAAATCGCTGATACAGTCTCTGTTTATCGGGATGGACATTATATCAAAACCATGCCCACCGCCGAGGCACCCAAGCCAGTAATCATTGAAAATATGGTTGGAAAGGCATACGTTCCAACAGAACGCGAGGACTACACAC
>JAAYFZ010000219.1 GCA_012727965.1 Clostridiaceae bacterium | reverse complement strand
TATACGCTCTTTTAGTTCCGCTTTGCTGAGCTTGTGCTCTTGCGGCTCTGTTTCATCAAGCTGATCCATTTCTTCAAGAAACCTGCTGATGTGTTCTTCGATTCGAACTAATTTCTTAATAAGGGTTTCTTTGTTGTAGGAATTTGACTTGCTGTTAACTGCACGGAATTTCGAGCCATCTATTGCTAGCAGCTCTTTCTGGTATAGGTTCATTGCAAGACATATCCCAACAAATTCACGAAAGACAGCTTTTAAAGCCTTCGCATTATTTTTCCTGAAATCAGCTATTGTGCGAAAATCAGGTGTCAGTCGGCGCAATAGATAAAACAATTCGATGTTTCGCTGGCATTCTTTCATCAGCTTGCGACTGGAGCGAATCTTGTTAAAATAACCGTAAATATAAAGCTTCAGAAGATCTCTCGGATTATATGCTGGTCGTCCCATAATTATTGGCTCAGCCTGCTTAAACCCAAGCTGATTTAAATCAAGACTGTCAACAAAAGCATCAATTGCCCTGACAGGATTGTCTTCTGTAACAAATTCCTCGATACTTTCGGGTAAAAGCATGATCTGGTTACGATCTTGACCTTCGATATGCGCCATAGCATCTTCCTCGCGAACTGCCTGTTACCAGTGCTTTTAGCTGTTTTCATTATATCATTGGTATACTGGAATTGCATCGATTGTATGAATAGACTTTTCGGACAGTCTGACCAAACCGAAAACCGCTGAAGCAGTAAGCTTCAGCGGTTTTTGTTCGTCTGTGGTGAAGGGCTAATAAGGAAGCTCATTTGGTTCCGTGTTGAATTCGTGTTGAATTGATAAATAATTGGTCGGTTTATAATTGCTGCACTTCAAATTTCTTACTGCATCAATGAGTGTCTCGCCTGCAATATGCAGGTAGTCGTCGGTGGTAGTTATTCTGCTATGACCAACAAGACGCGCGATCGTTTCCATCGACACGCCTTTTGCCTGTAATGTTGTTATATAGGTGTGACGGCAGCAGTGGGGGGGCAGTCGACGAACACCTTCAAGTTTAGCTATTTCAATGTAGTATTTACGACGGAAGCTACTGAGGCTATATAGTGGATTTTTTACGGATGATGTCCAGATGAATTGGCCCATACTGTTTTCTCTCAGGTATCTTGCATATGTTTGACCTTCTGGTGGGACAGGAATTTTTCTAGAACTTCGATTTGTTTTAGGTAGTCCGAGGTAGGCTTTGCCATCAACAGTTTTGCTGGCTTTGCTTATAACTATTTCGGAGCCGTCAATAGCGATATCGGTTGATTTGAGAGCCATTAGTTCTTGCAGTCTCATTCCGGTTAGTAATAAAATCCGTATGCTGTGGCCGAGCAGATTATGGGGTAGTTTTAAAAACAGGATCTCCAACTCGTCTGCTGTAAACGAATCCTTGCCGTTTTGAGTCAAATCAATGAGTTTAGCCGTCTTAAGCGGTTTGATTTTGCGTGCCGGGTTAAACGGAATAATCAGGTTGCTCTCAGCCTCATCAAAAATCTGTATCAGCATGCATCTGCATTTTGATAATTGTGATGTGGAGTACCCTTCTGCCGCGATTTTCAATAATACTTGCTTAACATCAAGTGGTAAAATTTTTTTGATCTCCGTCTTGCCAAAGTTATTCTTCAGTATTTTTAATGTATATTTATAGTTGCTGTATGTTGAAGGCTGGACCTGATCGCGGTAATACTCGTACCACGTTTGCGCCCAGTCAGAGAATGGGCAGCTACTCTGATACATTAATCCGGCTGCCCGATCTGCCTTATATTTCTTCATTTTTTCAATTGCTTCAACTTCGCTGATGCTGGTAAAAGACACGATATTGCGCTTGCCATCGCTTTTGTATCCATCCATAATTTGCGCTCGCCATAAGCCGCTCGGTAGTTGTCTGATTGAGCCCTCACCATTCGATCTTCTTCCGCTCATAATAAAAGCCCTCCTTTTGCCAGGGTGTTAGAAGTGAAGCTTTCATGCCGAAATGTAAAAAGAACCACCTTCAGTTTAATTATGCACAATTTATGTATAGGAATTTCGACTAAATACATGACAAAATTCGACAAACGTTAGCTTGTATTCTACT
>JAAYFZ010000218.1 GCA_012727965.1 Clostridiaceae bacterium | reverse complement strand
GTCAAGGGCTTGTGCGCCGGTCAGATTATATGTGGCTCCTCCGCTGAGGCCGTTTATGTATCGAGACTCGGCGTTTGTTATTGACAGCTCGATTCCGCCCATTATGTCGACGAGATTACTGAGACCGTCGAAGTCAGTGACGATGTATTTCTGTATATCCAGATTGAAATTCTCGTTTATGATGTTAACAGTTTGCCCGGGTCCGCCATAGGAGAAGGCTGCGTTAAGCTTGTCGTAGCCGCCGCGGTTGGGATAATATGCCCAGATATCGCGCATCAATGATACTGCCCGGACTGTTTTAGTTTTTTTATTGAAGCTTACGAGGATCATCGTATCTGAGTTGTGATCGCCTTGTTCTATATCGCCGGCATCGACGCCGATCAGAAGGATGTTCTCAACATTTTTATCGATTGGAGTCTTACGTATGAGGTGGTTATTGATGTCCTCATATTGATCGAGTATATTTTCATCTTTATCCTGATCGGAGATTGCCCCGCTTCCGGTGTCGGGTTTAGGCGCCGAAGGCTCGCCAAGGCTGTCGTCTTTTGCCGGTGTAGTATTGCCGGAGAGTTCTTCCCAGCTGTCGGCGTAGCCCTGGTTCATTTTCACTTCTTGATTGTAGCGATGGAGATAATAGCCGTAAACGGAGGCGATACCGATGATTAGAAAGAGTACTGCGGCGGCGGATATTAGAATTGCCGGTTTGCTCTGAACATATGACCAGGTTCGCTTGAACATGTCTTTTGCCATTGTGTTATTTCTCCAGTCGAGAGTCCCTGTCAGAAAAACAATCGTGGCAGAGCATTACAATTTTACACCTTGACCTGCAAGAAGTCCAGAGCGCTGTCAGCTGCCCTGGACTTCGGTCGTAATATCGCAATGTATATATGTGTTGCTGGTTGCGGGTGTGGTTATTTGCCGAAGATGAATTCGTGCAGTGATTCGACCTGACGATCCCAATCGAGCTCCATGTACCAGGTGCCGCTGGCGTTGACTGTGTACATGCCTTCTTCGGGGATGGTTTTCTGATCGATGCCGGAGGAGGCGGAGAGGACCATGTTCATGAGGTCGCCGGTGAGCTCGCCGCCGCTGATATTTGAGCGCACGTATTGCATCGATTCGTTGACTGTATCGACCTGGGTTTTGGGGTCCTCGCTGCGCATGGTGCTGAGCATGGCCATGATGACTCTTCGCTGGCGTTCAACCCGGGAAAAGTCGGAGTCGATCACTCTTATTCTGGCGTAGTCGAGGGCCTGAGAGCCGCTGAGCTTGACGGTGCCGCCTGCCGGGAGTCCCTGAATATGGGGTGCTTCTGCATCTGTAACTTCAAGCTCAATTCCGCCGAGCACGTCGACGAGATTGATCAGTCCATTGAAGTCAGTGACAACGAATTTTTGAATATCCATGTCGAAGTTATGGTTGATTACGTTGACTGTTTGTCCGGGTCCGCCGTATGAATAGGCCGAGTTCAGCTTGTCGTATTTATCGCGTGTTGGATTATAGGCCCAGATGTCACGCATCAGGGAGGCGATTTTGATCGTTTTGTCCTTTTTGTTAATGCTGACGATCATCATGCTATCGGAGCGGTGGCCGGCGTCTCCCATGTCCCCGCCATCTACACCGAGCAGAAGAATGTTCTCGATGTTCTTGTCCTTCTGCTTGACTCGAATGATCGGGTCGCTGTTGCCTTCAATATCCTGGAGTGATGCGGGACCTGAGCCTTCTGTATCGATGTCGTCCCAGTCGTCGGCGAAGCCTTGATCGACAAGAACGTCGCGATTGTAACGGCTGATGTAGTAGCCGTAGATTGAGCCTACGATCAGCAGGAGTGACGCGAGTATCGCCAGGGTGATCCAGAGGGCTTTGTTCTTGCGTTTCTTCTTGGGCGGCTGTCCGCCGCCATTACTGTTGCCGTTACTGCTGCCGTAAGGCTGGCGGCCGCGCGGGCCTCCGCCGTTGCCGCCGCCATAGCTGCCATTACCACCGCCGTTGCCGCCGTAGCCCGGAGGTGGTGCGCCATAACCCTGTTGTTGCTGAGCATATTGTGGTTGCGCCGCGTATTGCTGCTGAGCGTATTGTGGTTGTGGGCGTTGAACTTGTTGCTGAGTGTATTGCTGGCCATATTGCTGCTGCGCATATTGTGGATGCTGCGGCGCGAAGGCTGGCTGCTGCGCGTATTGATGGTGCGGCTGTTGATGCTGTCTCTGAGCATTTCGTCCGCGCTGTTCTGCAGCCGGGTTGAAAACCTGCGGCTGTTCGCTGTAAGTCTGACGAGCGTATTGCTGCGCTGCTGGTCGCTGTGGCACCAGATCCGCCTGTTTTGGCTGCTCTGGTGCAGAAGCATCTGACCTGCGATGGCTCGACTTTTGCCGGGTGCTCCAGGTTGGGTCGGCGCGATAGGGCTGGCCGTATGGTACTACAGGCTCGATATTTGGGTTATCTGAATTGTTTTTCTTCATGTTGATTGGGGGGCGATGGATCAGCTGCTGATCGCTTGGAACGCCCGTTCACATCCTTTCATCTTAAGGCCGCAAGGGCGGAGGACATAGTTACTTGCGCATACTGCGCAAGTCCACCTGATTTTATCATCTGGCCATGTGTAAGCGCAATGATAAAGCGTCAATATTCGGTAAAAGGATGGATGGGTGCGAGTTTCTTAAGATATTACTCCGCTGTTTCTTAACTACGATATGAGGTTTTCATTGATTTATACAGTGGAATATGGCACAAATAAAAGATGCTTAAGCAGATATAGCTTTCTAGCAGAGGGCTTTTGCCTAAATTAGAAAATAGAGAGAGAGGTAGCTGAGCAATGGATTTTTGTTTTCATTATCGAATCACTTCATTCGAAGGTTCACTACTAGAAAAATCAAAAGCTAAGGATATTGTTGATTCGTGCAAATCTATAGCAAAGAAATATATTTTTTGTAATAGTGAGATTTTGAGCTTGGAGTTGATAGGAGATAGAGTAATTAGTGATCTGTTGGATCTTTTTGTACCAGCAGTTATTTCTATAAAAGACTGCACTGGGTTCAGGAGCAAAGAACAGAAACTGTATCAAATGATATCGGAGAATTTCAGATATGTTGCAGCTTTTGACAAAAAGAAGGAAGAAGCAGTAAAATTTAGTGAGACACCTTTGTACAACAAATTGCAGTTGGTTACAGATTTTATATCTGGTATGACGGATACTTATGCTGTAACTCTCCATCAAAAGTTGATGGGTACAAAGATGCCATGAAGACCGAGGTTATATTATGGATAAGGAAACAGAAATTAAGAGTCGTCTTGATTCGCTTCTAAGTAAGAATGTAAGCGCTTTTAATTTCGTGCAAAAATTATCCAATATGGGCGAAATCATCTTTTTTGGCGGGTCGATTAGAGATCTGTTTTTTGAGAATTCGAATCAAGATTTACCAAGGGATTATGATATTGTGGTCAAATTAAACGTTGATCGCTATGTGCTTGAAAGCTTCTTGAGTAGATATGAGTACAGAAAGAATCGCTTCGATGGTTATAAGATAAAAGTCGAAGGCGTTGAGTTTGATGTTTGGATACTTGAAAAAACCTGGGCCTTTAATAACAGATTGCTGAAGAGTAATGAGAAAAACTTGATTAAAACTGTTTATCTGAGTGTCGACGGAATTGCTTTAAATTATACGAGGGAAAAGTTGTATGATAATATTTTCAGGGAAACAAATGACAAAAGAGAAATCAGTGTTGTTCTGAAAGAGAATCCGCAGAAAGAGTTGAACTTGTTACGAGCTTTGGTATTTAAACAAAAATATAACTATAAATTGTCATCAAAATTAAAATCTGAATATCGCAAGGTTAAGAGTGTTAATGGAAATCTATCAAAGGTGCTTTATGATTTGCAGCTTGACCACTACAAAGAAGAGAAGCTGTCTCTGGAGCAAATTGAGAGTGAGCTTAGTGTGATTTAGGGGATGTCTTCATATCAATCGATCCTCATTTCTAAGAACCAACATTCGGAGCCGATATATATTTCGCTCCGTTTGTTTGATTTAACTTGGTGTTAATGTGTTGTTCCATATGCTTTTTATGAGCTGATATTTTTGAAATACTTATCATGTATAGAATGATTCCTGTCTTCTGCCGTCAATCGTACACGTCTTAATCCTTGAAGAAAAAACGATCTAAATCGTTTCTCCCTTTGGAAGAAATTGCACAATCATCCTAATCAGGAAGATAATCCATTGTTATAATTTTCGGGAACCCAGGTTGTAATATAGCTGCCCTGAACAGCACTCTTTTACCCGTATGGTATTATGTGATACAAGTTCTTAAGACATCTGTTACAATTGAGGTCAGGTTGATGCGGGGGGATTGCGTATGATTTCTGTCATGATTATTGATGATGAGATACAGGCAATTGAGTACCTTGAGAGCTTGATCGATTGGGAGCGGCATGGATATAAGATTGTGTCGAAGACGACTGATGGGGCTTCAGCGGTTGCGATTTTCGATGAGTTAAGTCCGGATATTGTTATTTCTGATATTTCCATGCCTGGTGTGAGTGGCTTGGATATTTCTTCTGATCTACTGGCGCGCGATCCTTATGTGCAAATTATTTTGCTGACTGCCTATAGTGATTTTATTTTTGCTCAAGAGGCGCTGAATATAGGTGTTGTGAGCTATATTCTGAAGCATGATCTTGAGGAGACGAGGCTTCTTGATGAACTGGCAAAAGCACGGCGCAATATTGAGAAGAATGCAGATGTTCGAAAAATTATTACTCGCGATATGATCAGGAATTATCTTGAGGATTCGGAAAAAGCTGAGCCATATTCCATTAGAGATTACAATTTTGAGCATGAGTTGTATGGAAGGATTCTGCTCTTTACGATTGTTCAGGATAAATCGATTTCCTTTCACAATGCAAATGCTGTTCCTGCTGCGCAGATTGATTTTGCAGAAATTGTGCATAAATATGAGGGACAATTGCCGCAAGAGTTTCAATTTATTGATTTCTTGACTACCAGGAGTCATGCCTATAATCTTCTGTTTAGAATTTCTGAGTCATTGAAACCGACAACAATCGAACAGAAGTTCGAGGCTTTTGCCGGGATGGTTCTTGCTGATGTATCAAATATTGATGATAGGTTTTCTTACTCTGGCTTCATCTGTTGGAGCTTGGCAGGTTTTAACAGTATTACATCGATGTACAAAGAGGCAGCAAAGATCTTGGACCAGAGAATCCCTATGCAGCGTTCGGAGCTGCTATGGGCAGGGAAAATGTCGATGGTTGAGAATAATCATTGGCCTAGCAGCCTGGAAAAAAATTTTCTAGACAAGTTGGGGCTAGCGCTCAGTGCTCATGACTATTCCAAGGCACAACAGGAGTTACTTTCGTTTTTTGTGACTGTTGAGAAGTTGCGACCAAACAGGCGGGATTTCACAAATATTTGTTTACATATTGATGATTATCTAGAGGACTGGTACTCGCGCCATAATTTGCTAAACATTGAGTTTCAGCAGATTAAAATTGAAGTGATGGGTTGCTGCTATTCTCTTGAAGATATGAGGGATGCTTATATCAAGCTGATCTATTGGCTGATCATTCAGATTCCAGATAAGATGTATGAAACCTATTCAAGTAAGATCAAATTAGTTGTGAAATATATTTACGAGCGGTACGCGGATGATTTGTCGGTGGATTTTTTGGCTGACATGGTTAATTTGAGTTCTTCGAGATTGAGCAGATTGTTCAAAGCTGAGACTGATCAGGGCGTATTAGAGTATTTGACAATTGTTCGAATCCAGAAGGCCAAGGAGTTGCTGCTGCAAGAGCACGCTAAAATTTATGAGGTATCTGAGGAGGTAGGTTACAAAACAAGTCAGTATTTCAGTCAGGTGTTTAAAAGAATAACAGGGCTTACGCCCAATGAATATAGGGAGCAGCGAGCGATATGAGAAGAATACTTCCTTTTATGAAGCATAGTATTATTCGCAGGATTATTGTAATTTTCTGCTTGATTCTGACAATCGCCCTGCTATCGAGTGGAGCTTTTGCCTATTTTTATAGTCGGTACGCGATGGAGAGACAGATTCTCGAAGACAAGCGCCAAAGCTTGAATCATACCGCAAGACAGTTGGACTACTTGGTTAATGACATCAAGAATATGGCGCTTACAGTTTATGTAGACCAGAGCATGCAGGATTATTTGCTATCGGAAGATTATGATACATATTATGACAACTACATCAATTCGCGTGATGTGCGGATAAAGTCCGTATACTTGGTGTAAATTGAGAAATAAAAAAAGAGCCACGAGCTCGCTTTCGGTATAATAAGTTTTGACGAAACTAACAACTGAAAGGAAAGAGATCATGGCTCAAGTACATCTTACACTGGAAGACGAAATTCTTAAAGACCTTATGCTTGGAAATCGGGAGAACGGGGTGGCGAAATTACTGGAAAAAGTATTTGACGCGGTGCTGCGCGGGCAGGCCAGTGAACAATTGAATGCTGAGCCGTATGAGCGAAGTGATGGACGTGTCAGCTATCGCAATGGCTATCGAGAGCGTACCCTGACAACTAGAGTAGGAACGCTGATTCTTCACGTACCTAAATTCCGTGATGGCAACTTCTCTACCGATTTGTTCCGTAGTTACCAGCGCAGCGAAAAAGCATTACTCTTAAGCCTTATGGAAATGGTGGTTCAAGGAGTATCAACCAGAAAAGTCAGTGAGATCACAGAAACATTATGTGGCACCAGCTTCTCTAAATCGACTGTTTCTATGCTTTGTCAGGAGTTGGATCCTGTTGTTGATAATTTCCGTAATCGTCCTCTGTCACGCCACTATCCTTTCATGATTGTAGACGCCATCTACATGAAGGCTCGAGATGATGGTCGTGTTAAGTCCAGAGGGCTACTTATAGCGACTGGAGTCAACGACGATGGTAATCGTGAGGTCCTTGGCTTCAAGATAGCAGACGGCGAAAGCGAAGAAGCTTGGAGTGACTTCTTCTGCGAACTAAAAGCGAGAGGGCTCAGTGATGTAGACTTAGTAGTCAGCGATAGCCACGGCGGGCTCAAGAAGGCAATTCAGAG
>JAAYFZ010000217.1 GCA_012727965.1 Clostridiaceae bacterium | reverse complement strand
GGTCGTTGAAACTGTGAATAAATGGCAGGAGCATCATCTGGCTGATAAGGGACGTCGTACTGTTTATGCAGGAGATGAGTTCTATCTGCGTGCCGGCAGAGATTTCCCGCCTGCTGATGATTATGAGGAATATCCGCAGCTGGAAAATGGCGTAGGCATGGCTGCCCTTTTTCTTGATACCGTCAACAGGTTTCTTGCAGATGAAGAGGCTGTTGCCGATATTGCTTCTTATAAGGATGTCAGGCCTGCTGTGAACTATTCAGAACATAAGCGAACCGGCGAAGAACGGGCAGGAGCCATCAAGGTAATTCTTGCTACAGGAACATTGGCTTCAAGAATAATCAGGCCGCTTATTACTGACCTGGCTAATCGCTTCGGTCTTGATCTGCAGCTTATCAGTATAAACAATGACTTCTTCGGACACACTGTTTCTGTTGCTGGTCTGGTGACAGGACAGGATCTGCAGAAGCAGCTTAAACCCTTGATAGCAGAGCAACAGAGCTCTGGAGTGGAAACAATTGTTATGATTCCGGACTGTATGCTTAAGTCCGATGAAGATATTTTTCTTGATGATATGTCACTGCAGGACCTGTCAGATGGACTTGGCACCAGGATTGCTGCAGTTCCTGAACAGGCAGAGGGTCTGATAAATGCTCTTGGAGCATTAGCTTCAGAAGTATAAACTAGATGATTTTTGTCATCCGAGGCTGGATGCCGCGTTGCTATTGTGTAGAGCGGCTGTCTGGTTTATAAGGAGGAAGAACAATGGGTAAACCGGTTATAGCGGTTGTGGGCCGGCCGAACGTAGGCAAATCGACCTTTTTCAACAGTCTGATCGGTGAGCGGCTCTCGATTGTAGATGATACACCAGGTATCACTCGTGATAGGATTTTTGCCGAAGGTGAATGGCGCGGACGTAAATTTTCGCTGATTGATACTGGTGGTATTGAACCCAAGACAGATGATCTGATTTTGCGTGAGATGCGCAGACAGGCTGAGCTGGCTATCGATATGGCTGATGTCATTATATTTCTGGTCGATCTTAAGACTGGTATGACTGCCGATGATGCCGATATTGCCGAATTGCTGCGTAAATCTGCCAAACCAGTGCTAGTCGCTGTAAACAAAGCCGATCATGTCGGTAATATGCCTGCTGATGCCTATGAATTCTACAATCTTGGTCTTGGTGATATTTACCCGATTTCTGCTGTTCACAGACTTGGTCTTGGTGAACTGCTTGATGCAGCTTATGAACTATTACCGGCTGAAGGTGAAGAAGATGAAGAAAATGATCTGGTAAAGGTTGCTGTAATCGGCAAACCAAATGCTGGAAAATCATCACTGGTCAACAAATTGCTTGGTGAGGATCGTTCAATCGTATCCGATATTCCAGGAACAACCAGAGATGCTATAGATTCAGAACTGATCAGTGATGATGGCCATTTTCTGCTGATCGATACAGCTGGTCTCAGGAAGAAGAGTCGTATTGATGAGAGCGTCGAGAAATACAGTATGATCAGATCTCTGGGCGCAATTGAGCGAGCGGATGTCTGTCTCATACTTATAGATGCGACTGAAGGTGTAACTGAGCAGGATACAAAGGTTGCAGGCTATGCCCATCAGGCCGGAAAATCCTGTATACTTGCAGTAAATAAATGGGACCTGGTCGACAAAGAGACTGGTACACTTGAAGAATATCAGAAACAGGTCAGAGACCGCTTCGGATTCATGCAGTATGCTCCCATAGTCTTCATCTCTGCATTAACGGGACAGCGTGTGCATAAGCTGCTAGGTCTGGTCAATCAGGTCTATGAACAAGGTGGAAGAAGACTGACGACAGGAATGCTCAATGATTTGATCTCTGAGGCTGTGGCAATGGTGCCTACACCCCAGGACAAGGGCAAGCATCTTAAGATCTACTATGCTACACAGGTAGCAGTCAGACCACCTCAATTTGTTTTATTTGTAAATGATACCAAGCTGATGCATTTTTCATACGAACGGTATCTGGAAAACCAATTCAGGAAGAATTTCGGCTTCGTAGGCACACCAATCTGGTTTATGCTGCGAGGCAAAGAGAAGAAGTCATAATACAGACGCAATAGATCAAACAGCTAAGAAGGGAAGAATAAATTAGTGTCAAATGAAATAAGCTCCATCAATGAACTGCGCAATGTCGCAATCATTGCTCATGTCGACCATGGTAAGACAACTCTCGTTGACGCGATGCTTCAACAAAGCGGAATATTCCGTGATAATGAGGTATTGATCGAGCAGGTCATGGATTCCAATGACCTTGAGAGAGAAAGAGGCATCACCATATTGGCGAAAAATACTGCCATCTCCTATGGTGATATCAGAATAAATGTCGTAGATACACCGGGGCATGCTGATTTCGGCGGAGAGGTCGAACGTGTTCTTAAAATGGTCGACGGTGTCCTCCTGGTCGTAGATGCCTATGACGGACCGATGCCGCAGACAAGATTCGTTCTGCGCAAGGCACTTGATATGAAGCTTACGCCTTTGGTAGTAATCAATAAGATCGATCGCCCCGACGCACGTCCAATGGAAGTCGTTGACATGGTTCTTGAGCTCTTCATCGAGCTGGGAGCAGACGACGATCAGCTTGATTTCCCAATTCTTTATGCATCGGGAAAAGACGGCTATGCCGTTCTTGATTACAAAGAAATCGATAATGGAGTAGAAGGCCTGAATTGTCTGCCGTTGCTTGAGACGATCAAGGATCATGTTCCATGCCCCAAGGGCTTCACGCAGGAGCCTTTGCAGCTGTTGGTATCAAATATCGATTATGACAGTTATATTGGCAGAATAGCAGTTGGCAGAGTAGAGCGCGGTACGATCATCCAGGCACAACAGGTTACGGTCTGCGGCTATGATGATCAATCTTTGCATAATGCCAAGATCGTCAAATTGTTCCGCTATGAAGGACTTAAGCGTATTGAAGTACAAGAGGCAACTGTCGGCGAGATCGTTTGTGTTGCCGGTATCCCTGAAATCAATATAGGCGATACTATTTGCGCTCAGGGATTCCCCGAGCCGCTGCCATTTATCAATATTGATGAACCGACGATTGCTATGACATTCAGCGTAAATGACAGTCCTTTTGCCGGCAAGGAAGGCAAATTTGTTACTTCACGCCATCTGCGCGATCGTTTGATGCGCGAGATGGAGACCAATGTCTCTATGCGTCTTGAAGAAACGGACACTACCGAGGCATTTATAGTCAAGGGCAGAGGCGAGCTGCATCTTTCTATTCTGATCGAGACAATGAGACGCGAGGGCTATGAGCTTCAAGTCTCTAAGCCTAAGGTTATTGTAAAAGAAGTCGACGGCGAAATGGTCGAGCCTGTTGAACTGGTTCTGATCGATGTGCCTGAGGATTTCGTTGGTGTTGTCATCGAGAAGCTGGGACGGCGCAAGGCTGAGCTTATCAATATGCTCCCGCCGGAAAAGGGCTATACCAGAATGGAGTTTAGAATCCCTTCCAGGGGGCTGATCGGCTATAGGTCAGAGTTTTTGACCGACACTAAGGGCAATGGTATAATG
>JAAYFZ010000216.1 GCA_012727965.1 Clostridiaceae bacterium | reverse complement strand
GTATGATTCCTGGATACCTGCGGGCATTAACAAATGAGATCAAAGCAGCTGCGAGTCTGGAATGCCAGACAGAGCGTCTTCCTTTGCGCTCTGTTTATTTTGGTGGCGGCACACCCAATCTGATTCCTGCTGAACAAATTGGCGAGATTTTAAAACTTCTGCAAGATCTCTTCGGATTTGCTGCTGATTGCGAGATCACACTTGAGGCTAATCCGGAAACGGTTAACGCGAAAATCATAAGGGAGCTTGCAGACTATGGTGTAAACAGGCTTAGTCTTGGATTACAAGCTGTACAGGATCATCTGCTCAAGAGTATCGGCCGCATGCATACGGCCGATGATTTTCGTAATGCAGTATTGGCAGCTTCTGATGCCGGTATCAGAAATGTAAGTGCAGATCTTATGCTGGGTCTACCTGGTCAGACGATTGAGGACATAGATGAATCGCTGGATTTCATCATGGAGCTGCCTATCAAGCATATATCATGCTATTCACTTATCATCGAACCTGATACGCCCTTTTTCGAAAGATATTCACAACATCCGGAGCTCTTGCCCGATGATCTGATAGAAAGGGCTATGTATCATCACACGATTGAGAGACTTGCTGCTGTTGGTATGCCCTTGTACGAGATCAGCAATGCCGCGGTCCCGGGCTTCGAGAGTCGTCATAATCTGGTTTATTGGCAGGCCCGCGAATATTACGGCTTCGGGCCTTCTGCCCATAGTTATCTTGCGGGAATCAGACGCGGCAATCACAGCGATCTTAAGCGCTACATTTCCATATGGAAGAATGGGGCTGAGCCTTTTGCCAGTGCTGTTGAACTTGAAAAAATAGATGAAAAGGCTAAACAGAAGGAGATGCTTCTACTTGGTCTTAGGTTAATAGATGGCGTGAGCCTGGATCGTTTCAGAAACAGCTTCGGTACTGAAATTCAGACAGTATTCGGAAAACAGCTGCAACTGCTTAAGCAGAGAGAATTAATCATTATAGATGAAAATAGTGTACGTCTAAGTAGGAAAGGTCTTGATTTTGCAAATCAGGTCTTCATGGAATTTGTTTGAATAGTTATATCTTTGACTATTGTTGACGTTCATTAAGAATTCACATATGTGTCACTTTTGAGCCTGAATGTCGATTGACATAATCGGGCTATGGTGATAAATTATCTTTAGCACTCACGTGGGTTGAGTGCTAATTTTGAGAAAAGGGGTGAGTCGCATGGGTCTGAATAACAGGAAGAATCAGATACTGAAGGCAGTCGTCGATGATTATATCGGTACAGCTGAGCCAGTTGGTTCGAAGAGCCTGGTCAGCAAATATAATTTTAATGTAAGTCCTGCGACCATCCGGAATGAGATGGCAGAACTTGAGGAGCTTGGTTATCTGGAACAGCCTCATACTTCAGCCGGACGTATCCCTTCAGATAAGGGGTATCGAGCCTATGTTGATCATTTACTGCAGGTAGATGAGCTGCCCAGAGCTGAGGCAGATAAAATCCGCAATTATCTCAGGGATAATATGGATGAGGTTACTCAGCTGATACGCAAAGCTGCTACAGTGTTGTCCGAGAAAACTGATTATACCTCGCTGGTTTTATCTCCTCAGTATAAGCGCAGCCATCTCAAACAGATCAAGATGCTTATGATCGAACCGGGAAAAGCTCTTGTCGTAGTCGTGCTTTCTGCTGGTGTTGTGAAGGATCGGCTGGTTCGGATACCTGAGATACTTGATGCTGTTCAACTCATGCAAATTGCTTCTGCTATTGAGGACGGCCTATCGGGCATGACTCTAGATGATATAACTTTGGTTACAGTGGCAGCAGCTGCCAGACAGACACCGCTGCCGGAATCTCTTCTGAATCAGGTTATGTATGAGGCGTATCTATCAATCAAGCAGGCAGATCATCTGGATATTTATCTTGATGGCAGCCATCGCATGCTGGCTCAACCGGAATTTCAGGATGTTCGCAAGGCTCATGATTTTTTGGAGACTCTTAACCGGGATAAGCTTATAGCAGGATATATGAGTGAATTGAAGGAGTCTGATGACCTAAGCAGTATTGAAGAAGAGAAAGATGAAAATAAAGACGAAACAAAACTTCAGAAGAAGTCAAATGACCCGGCCTATATGGTAAGGATCGGTCAGGAAATACTGCTTGACGGTCTACAAGACTGCAGCTTCATAACCACCAGCTATAAGATTGGTGATACAGTTGCTGGCAGAATAGGCGTTATCGGGCCTCGCAGAATGGAATACGGCAAGGTCATATCACATATAAATTTTGTTAAGATGACCGTTAATGATCAGATTATAAGACTAGCAAATGGAGAGACCAGAATGGAGGAGCAGAATAAATGAAGAAGAAACATGATGCTGGGCCGATGCCCGAAGGATCGGTTCAACCCGAAGACCCAATAGAGGTCAGTCAGAATTTAGATGAAGTACTGGAGCAGGTACTGGAAACAGAAGATCTGGATGGTACTCAGATAGAGTCTGATGATTTGAAGAAGCAGCTCGAAGATAGAGATAGAGAGCTGCAGGAAACCACCCAGAAATATCTCAGATTGGCTGCTGAATATGATAATTTCAGAAAAAGGACTCAGAAGGAGAAGGAAGCACTCTACGCTGATTCAGTCACGATGGTGGTGAAGGAATGGCTGCCGATTCTCGACAATCTTGACAGGGCAGCTCAGTTAGTTGAGCAGACACAGTCACAAGATGCAATCAAGATAGCTGAGGGACTGACCATGGTCCGCAAGCAGGCCTGTGATGTTATGGAGAGGCTTGGTGTCAGTGAGATCGATTGCCTAAACGCTGAATTTGATCCTAATTTGCACGATGCTGTCATGCATATTGAGGACGATAACTATGGCCCATCGACAGTTGCAGAAGTATTGCAAAAAGGCTATATGCGCGGTGAAACAGTAATAAGACATAGTATAGTAAAAGTCGCAAACTGATAATGGCGGCGATGATCAAATATTGATATAACAGCAGAAATGCTTTATATAAAATAACAATCAAATTAGAGAAATATATTTGCTTACAGCATCACTAAAATGTTGTAAGACATAAAGCAGGAGGAAATATTATGGGAAAAATCATAGGAATAGATCTTGGTACAACCAACTCATGTGTAGCCGTTATTGAAGGCGGTGAGCCAATAGTAATCACAAATGCCGAGGGTAACCGTACAACACCATCAGTTGTCGCCTTCTCCAAGTCTGGCGAGAGATTGGTTGGTCAGGTTGCCAAACGTCAGGCAGTAACTAATCCTGATCGTACAGTTTCTTCGATCAAGAGAGAAATGGGTACAAACCATAAGGTTATGATAGATGATAAAACATTCTCCCCGCAGGAGATATCAGCGATGGTTTTGCAGAAAATGAAAACCGATGCTGAGGCTTATCTAGGCGAGACAGTAACGCAGGCAGTCATCACAGTTCCTGCCTATTTCAGTGATTCACAGCGTCAGGCTACTAAGGATGCTGGTAAGATCGCAGGTCTTGAGGTTCTAAGAATAATCAATGAGCCAACCGCAGCGGCCCTGGCTTATGGTCTGGACAAAGAAGAAACCGATCAGATGATCCTGGTTTTCGATCTTGGCGGCGGAACCTTCGACGTGTCTATTCTTGAGATCGGTGACGGTGTTTTCGAAGTAAAAGCTACCAGCGGCAACAATCGTCTCGGCGGCGATGATTTCGATCAGAAAGTCGTTGAGTGGATGGTCGATGAGTTTAAGAAGACTGAAGGCGTAGACATCAGAAGTGATAAAATGGCTATGCAGAGACTTCGCGAAGCAGCTGAGAAGGCTAAGATAGAGTTATCGGGCGTTAGCTCAACCAATATCAATCTGCCATATATCACAGCTGATGCAAATGGTCCAAAACATCTTGATATGACCCTTACAAGAGCTAAGTTCGATGAGCTAACAGCTGTACTGGTAGAGAAATCAATGGAGCCTGTACGCAAAGCGATGTCAGATGCCGGCCTCAAACCGCAGGATATCGAAAAGATTCTGCTCGTTGGCGGATCAACCAGAATCCCGGCAGTTCAGGATGCAGTCAAGAAATACTTCGGCAAAGACCCATTCAAAGGAATAAACCCTGATGAATGTGTTGCACTCGGTGCCGCGATCCAGGCTGCTGTTCTATCTGGTGAAGTAACTGACCTGCTTCTGCTCGATGTTACACCGCTATCACTCGGTATTGAGACAATGGGCGGAGTTATGACCAAGCTTATTGAGCGTAATACAACCATACCTGCCAAGAAGAGCCAGGTATTCTCAACAGCAGCTGACGGACAGACTCAGGTTGAGGTTCATGTTCTACAGGGAGAGCGTGAGATGGCGCAGTATAATAAGTCGCTTGGCAAGTTCATACTTGACGGTATCGCACCCGCACCACGAGGCGTACCGCAGATAGAGGTTACATTTGATTTAGACGCAAATGGTATTGTTAACGTATCTGCCAAGGACAAAGGCACAAACAGAGAGCAGCATATTACCATTACAGCTTCAACAAATCTAAGCGATGATGAGATCGATAAGGCTGTTAAGGAAGCAGAGCAATTTGCTGCTGATGACAAGAAGAAAAAGGAAGAGGTTGAAGCCAGAAATGGTGCGGATTCAGCTGTTTACCAGGCAGAGAAGTCGCTCAAGGATCTTGAAGATAAGATTGAAGCTGCTGACCGTGAACCCGTTGAGGCTGCGATCAATAAGCTTAAGGAAACCATGAAGGGCGACGATATTGAAGCCATCAAGGCTGAAACAGAGGCTTTGCAGCAGGCATTCTACAAAATCAGTGAGAAGCTTTATCAGCAGCAGGGCGGACAGCCAGGCGCTGAAGAAGGCCCACAGGCAGGTCCTGACTTCGGCGGAGACGCTGGTGCCGGTGGCGGTGGTACTTATGACGCTGATTTCAAAGATGCCGGCGGCGATCAGTAAATGTCGTCTGTCGTCAAAAATTGATTGATACCGGCAATTCCCGTCCCGCCAACAGGCGGGCGGGTTTTGTCTGTTGATGAAGGAGGAGGCAGACCGTGCCTGACAAGAGAGATTATTATGAGGTCCTGGGCGTTTCCAAAAGCGCTTCTGAGGATGAACTAAAAAAAGCATATAGAAAACAGGCAAAAAAATACCATCCTGATCTAAATCCAGGCGATAAGGAAGCAGAAGCTAAGTTTAAGGAAGCCAATGAAGCTTATGCTGTGCTTAGTGATGCGGAGAAACGCAAAAATTATGATCAGTATGGGCATGCCGGTGTCGATGGACAGGGCTTCGGCGGTTTTGGCGGAGCTGGGTTTGATATTGATCTGGACGATCTCTTCGGCTCGTTCTTCGGCGGCGGATTCGGTGGAGGGCGTCAGCGCCGAAACGGACCGCAGCGTGGTGCCAACCTTAAATACCGCATGAACCTTGATTTCATGGAAGCAGCCTTCGGATTGGAACGTGAGATCAGCATCAAAAAAGAGGATCTTTGTGATTCCTGTCATGGAACAGGGACAAGAGATGGTTCAGCGCCTGATCAGTGTTCAACCTGTCATGGCACAGGCCAGGTCAATCAGCGTCAGCAGACAATGTTTGGGGCTGTTATGACATCGCGCCCTTGTCCCACCTGTGGTGGCAAAGGTACGATCGTCAAGGACGCATGCAGCAGCTGCAGTGGTCATGGCCGAGTTCAGAAAACCAAGACATTATCGATAAAAGTCCCGGCCGGTATCAATGAAGGCGAGATGCTGACAGCGCGCGGAGAAGGTGAACCGGGAACAAATGGCGGCCCCTATGGTGACCTCTATATTGAGATTCATATCAGACCACATCCGGTCTTCACTCGTGAGGGATACCACACCTACTGCGAGTTGCCGATAACATTTGCGCAGGCTGCTATCGGTGCTGAAATCGAGGTCCCGACAATCGATGGACCTTATAATTACAATCTCAAGGAAGGCACTCAGCCAGGCGATATATTCACGGTAAAAGGCAAGGGTATTCCGTATATCAATCGTTCAAATATGCGTGGTGATCATCGCTTCAAAGTTATTCTCGAGGTGCCTTCGCATCTAAGTGATGAGCAGAAGGATATACTCAGAAGTTTTGAGGAGACCTGTACTGAAAAGAATTATCAGAAACGCACCGGTTTCTTCAGTAAGTTGAAGGATCTATTCAAGTAGAAAGAGCTCCAGGCGAAAGGCAGAGGAAGAAACAAATGCAATGGCTGGAATATAGTATTGAAACAACACATGAAGCAGCTGAGGTCATTACAGACTTCCTGTCATCTCTTGGTGCGGATGGTGTTCAGGTTGAAGATGCCGAAGAAATAAAGGAAATACTGTCAGCACCTGACAGTCTGACATATGCTGATGACGATTTCATGGATAATCTGGATCCCGTTGTTCATATCAAGGCGTACTTCGCCAGATTTGAACAGGGAGTAAGGAGAAATCTGGAGATAAGCCTGACCGCGGATGCCCTCTATGACGATGCTCCCAAAACCTATGTTAGCGAAGCTGATTTAGAAACAACGATCAGAGAGAAATTAGTATCTGTTAAGGAGTTTCTTGATATAGGCAGCGGCTATATGGGCTATCGCGAAATCGAAGAGGATGACTGGTCAGATGGCTGGAAGAAGTATTATGAAACTCTTCATCTGACAAAGCGGCTGGTCATCAATCCAAGCTGGATCGAATATGAAGCAGCAGCAGGAGAGATTGTGATTGAGCTTGATCCCGGATCTGCTTTTGGTACTGGCACACATGAAACTACAGCTCTCTGTGCCTCGATTCTTGATCGGGTCCTGAAACCGCAGAATAGTATTCTTGATCTAGGTACCGGCAGTGGTATTCTTGCCATTATCGCAGCTAAACTTGGCTGCCAGGATGTTGAAGCCATAGATATTGATCAGATGGCAGTTGAGGTGGCGGCTGCCAATGCTGCAATTAATCAGACAGATATTCAGTATCATGCAGGTGAATTGAAGGATGCTTACAAAACTAAATATGATATCATCGTTGCTAATATCATTGCCGATATTATCATCAGTTTATCCAGCGATTTTCCCCAGTATATGCATGATAATTCAATTCTCATAGTTTCAGGCATAATTGAGGATAAGGCAGCTGCTGTAAGAGAAAAACTTAGTCAGGCTGGTCTGAAGCTGGTTGAAGAGCAAGACAGCAATGATTGGCATGCTATGGTTTGGCAGAAACAGTAAAACCTGATATTTGTACTAAGTCATATTTCCTCGCACCCTCTGTCTGTGATAATATTAGGTCATATTATAGGCATGCTGACAGCCTGTATGACTGTCGGCAATGAGGAAGTGAGGTATGTGTTGAAATGATCGACGTAACCGCTATTGGGGAGCTGCTTATTGATTTTACTCCCGCCGGTCAATCCGCGCAGAATAATCCGATTTTCGAGCAGAATCCAGGCGGAGCTCCGGCCAATGTTCTGGCATGCTTAAGTAAATTGGGCAGGAAAACCGCTTTTATTGGCAAGGTAGGTGCTGACCAGTTCGGTGTAGCCCTCAAACAGACTCTTAAACAGGTAGGTGTAGCGACTGAAGGACTGATAATCGGAGAGGACTGCCACACTACGCTGGCTTTTGTCCACCTTAGTGAGTCTGGAGACCGTTCTTTTTCATTCTATCGTGATCCCGGTGCTGATTTGCTGCTGACTCCTCAGGAGGTCAATAAGCAGTTAATCGATGATTGCAGAATATTTCATTTTGGCTCAGTTTCCATGACAGGCGAACCATCACGCTCTGCAACTCTTTCTGCTGTAAAGTATGCAAGAGAACAAGGTCACATTATCTCATATGATCCCAATCTAAGAATGAGGCTGTGGTCTTCGGAAGCTGAGGCAAAAGAAGTTATTCTTGGTGCCATGCCTTATGCTGATATACTGAAAATTTCTGAAGAGGAATTACTGTTTCTGACAGGTGAAAAGGATCTTCAGAAGGGCAGCGGATTACTTAAAGATACTTATGGTCTTAAGCTGGTCCTCATAACTCTTGGCCCTGATGGAGCTTTTGCCTCTAGCAGATCTGCTCAGTCACAGGCTCCAGCCTATGCCGTCAAGACTGTCGACACTACTGGTGCCGGTGATTCATTTACCGGTGGCTTCCTGTATTGTCTGCTGCAGTCCGGCAAAACTCTTGAGAGCCTCACAGAAAATGATCTCAAAGAATTTTTGGCGTTTGGAAATGCTGTTGGCTCGCTTACTACTACGAGCAAAGGTGCAATACCTGCTCTTCCAACTCTTGATCAGGTCCTGGAATGCCAGAAAAATGTCCCTTTTGAAAATTCAAAACTTTAATTATTACTACTTGGATTTGCCGAAATGGACAAAAAAGAGATGGTATTTATGAAAAAATAAGCCTTATGCTATGTTTGTTCAGGTTAAAAAGTACATTAATATAGAATATCATTGTCAATATGCACAAAAACACGGGTGTATGATAGCAAGGCAGCACTGCTTGAAGCGGGCTGCCTTTTCTTTTATAATACGGCTGGAGCATGTTACAAACGTTTACGGAGCTATGGGGAGGAAATCACGATGCCTAAAAAACTGAAGGCCAGTGAAATGAATAAATGCATTGGCTGCTTTACCTGTATGAATATCTGCTCTATTGTCAATAAGCAGAATCATTCATTGTCCAAGAGTGCGATCAAGGTTAGAACAAGCGGTGGTATGACAGGCAGATTTGTTGCTGTTGTTTGTATTGCCTGCAAGGATCCTGCTTGTATGGAGGCTTGCCCAAGCGGCGCTCTTGAGAAGCTACCTGGCGGAGGAGTTATTCTGAAACCAGAGAAATGTATTGGCTGCAGGAAGTGCGAAAAAGCGTGCATCATGCAGGCTGTATTTTTCGATGAAGAGACAAATACTCCGATCATTTGCCGTCATTGTGGTTCCTGTGCCCGTTTCTGCCCGCATCAGTGCCTGAATATGATGGAGGTAAGCGCCGAATGATACACGAAAAATATATGAGAATATTGTATGTTGATTTGAACACTGGTAAAATCCGCATCTCACAGAGAGAAGATCTTATGCCTTATCTTGGCGGTGTCGGTCTGGCCAGCAAGCTGCTGGAAGAATCGATGCATCCTGAGCTTGATGCCTGCCATGAGGATCAACCGATCATCTTCGCTATTGGTGCCGGTACTTGGCTTTTCCCTGTATTGACTAAGACTGTTGCGATGTTCAGATCACCTCTGACCAATGAGCTTGGCGAGAGCTATGCCGGAGGCAGACTGGCTATGACTATGCTGATGGCCGGCTATGACGCAATCGTACTGGTTGGTAAAGCGCCCAAGCCTGTCTATCTGCAGGTGTCCAATAATAATGTCGCGCTGAAGGATGCCAGGGCAATGTGGGGGCTAAACAGTGAGGATACCGGCCGTGCTATCCGTGAACGCGAGACCGGCGGCGGTAAACGTAGTATTATTCGTATCGGGCCTGCTGGTGAGAACAACGTGTCTTTTGCCAGTGTATGTGTCGATAGCTACAGGCATTTCGGCAGACTGGGACTTGGGGCTGTCATGGGCAGCAAGAACCTCAAAGCAATTTCAGTTTTGGGTGGCCGTTCCATGCACATCACTGATACACCCAAGTATTTTAAGGTTTATCAGAAAATTTATAAGAAATGTACCAGCACCGATATGATGTCTAAGTATCATGATGCGGGAACTCCAATAAATGTTGAGCCTCTAAATGCTTCTGGTGGTTTGCCGACTCTTAATATGCAGAGTGGTAGATTTGATAATGTCAGTGACATTTCCGGCGAGGCTTTTGCCAAGAAGAATCTGGTCAGGAAGCTTGCCTGCACCGGCTGTCCTGTCGGCTGTATTCATATCGGCATGTACAGAAGAGAATTCGACAAAGGTCATGAATATGAAGCTATCAGTGTCAGCTATGACTATGAGCTTATTTTCGCGCTCGGCAGCTTCCTTGGTATCAAATCCAGTGATGAGATTATCGCGATCATCGATGAGGTTGAAGAGACCGGCATGGATGCAATGAGCTGCGGTGTCTGTCTGGGCTGGGCAACAGAGGCTTACTCCGCCGGTCTGATCAATGATGAACAGACACTGGTGCCTCTTGCTTTTGGTGATAGTCATGGTTATATCGAGGCTATCAGATACCTGGCAAAAGGCGAGAATCGCTTCTATCGTGATCTCGGCCGGGGCAGCCAGTATGTCTCTTCTATCTATGGCGGTTCAGAGTATGCAATGCACATAGCAGGTAATGAAATGCCTGGTTATCATACTGGATATGGCGCTCTTGTCGGAGCGGCTGTTGGTGCCAGACATTCGCATCTTTGTAATGGCGGCTATTCAGTTGATCAGAGCATGAAAGAATTCGACGAGGATGTTGTTGTCAAAAAAATCTTCGACGAGGAATTTGAACGCTGCATGACCAACTCTCTGATCATGTGCCTGTTCGCTAGAAAAATATATGATCGTGAGACAATTCTTGAAGCTCTCAACAGTATCGGCTGGGATCTGAAAGATGATGATCTGACTGAGATCGGCAAGCGTATTTATCGTACTAAGCTCAGGATCAAGAAGGCTTATGGCTTCAGGCAGAAGGCGGTCAAACTGCCTAAGCGTTTCTTCGAAACTCCCAGTATGCATGGCCAGCTCGACGAAGCTACTACGTATAGAATGATTAAAAAATATTCTGAGCTGACCGATGCTCTGATGGCTGAGACCGATCCGCTGGACCAACAGTTGCAAAATATATCAGCAGAACAACCGGTCGTCGTGCCAGGTGTGAAAAAAGCAGCTGGCAAGGGTAAAAATGCCTGAGGGCAGATATGATAGACAGCTCGGATTACCCGAGCTTGGCAACGGCGGTCAGCAAAAACTGGCCGCCGCTCATATTACTGTGGTCGGTGCCGGTGGGCTCGGTTCTTCGCTTCTGTTTTCTCTTGCCGGAATCGGTGTAAAAAATCTACGCATAATCGACCATGACACAGTATCTCTAACTAATCTCAATCGTCAGTTTCTATATACACCTGCTGATATTGGGCTCAATAAGGCGGAGCAGGCTGCTTCGCGGCTTGCTGCCTATGATCCGGATCTGAAGCTTGAAGTTTTTGCGAAAAAAGTAGATGAAACCAATATTTATGAACTTATAGAGGGCAGTGACCTGGTTATTATCTGTGTTGATTCGGCAAACATACGCTATTTGCTCAATGAGACCTGCTGCAGGCTTGGCATTTCATATATAGACGGAGCAGTAAATGCCTTCTATGGTTATATCTCATATATCATTCCGCGAAGCTCTGCCTGCTATGTATGTCAGAATGGACCACTACATCACGTAGATCGTCCGGAAGGAAGCAGGACAGGCACGGCTATGGTTTTGGGTACGGCGCCTGCTGTCATAGGCTCTATGCAGGCACAGCTGGCAGCATCGGTTATACTAGGCTGTAGCCAGGCCGTACCTGGTAATAGATACTATTATAATGGCAAGGATCAGAGCATCGATATGGTTAGACATCAACGAGATCCGGATTGCTCCTGCTGTGGAACTGCAGACCTGTACAAGGATGGTGAAATGGGAAAATGATAATCAGATTTTTGACGCAGCTGGCAGATAAAGCAGGAACAAAAGAGCTGGAGCTTAAGCTGGAGCAAGACATTACCGATGTCAGAGGGCTGCTTAACCGGCTCGCCAAGGATCATAGCTCCGTTGCCGGAGCTGTGCTATCTCAAGGTGATCTGGCTGAGGATGTTTATATCCTGATCAATGGCCGACATATCAGTGCTCTTGGTGGTCTGGATAGTCTTATATCAGATAGCGACGTACTGGTGTTTGTCCCTGTGACAGAAGCAGGCTGAGTTTTTCAGCAGAGCTCAATCGGGTCGCCTGGTCTGATGATTCCACCACGCAGCACTCTGGCAAAAATACCTTCGCGCGGCATCACACAATCGCCGACCTGATGGTAGATAGCACAGTGTTGATGGCATTCTTTGCCTATCTGGGTTACTTCAAGCAGGCAGGGTCCTACAGTGAATTTTGTGCCTGGTTCAAGTTCATACAGAATGATGCCGCGGGTTGTAAGATTCTCGGCAAATCTGCCAGTGCATAAGCCTTCCATACCCATATCTTCGATTTTCTTGATGCTTTCCGTTCCCAGAAGTGAGAGCTGTCTATGCCATTTGCCTGAATGGGCATCTCCTTCAAGTCCGAAATCTTCAAGCAGGCGGCCCTCGGGAATTGCTTCCTTCGGTATGCCTTTTTGTTTGCTGATGTTAATTGCAACAAGTTCTGCCATATTTTATTCCTCCGTTTTCTCTCTCTGCCAATGTCCGGACTTGCCGCCGGCCTTCTCAATCAGTCTGATTTTTTCAATTGTCATGCCGCGGTCAATCGCCTTGCACATATCATAGAGCGTCAAGGCCGCAACTGATACAGCTGTAAGGGCTTCCATTTCTACACCAGTTTGCCCGCTGCAGGCAACCTCAGTTTCGATCGTAATCGTATCTTCGCCGGTTGGTTCGATATCGACTGTGACGCGAGATAGCATTAGTGGGTGACAGAGCGGGATTAGATCAGGTGTTTTTTTCGCAGCCATGATAGCTGCTGTCCGGACGACTGCCAGGACATCTCCCTTCGGTAGGCTGCCATTCATCAGTCTGGCCAGTGTAGTCGGCTGCATCCTGACTCTAGCCTGAGCACGTGCATGTCGAGTACTGATGCTCTTCGCACCTACATCGACCATATGTGCTTCGCCACGGCTGTTCAGATGTGTCAGATCAGAATTGACTCTGTCGTCTGAAATAGGCTTACGCTGATCATGTTTTTCCATTTTAGCTTTCTCCCGTCAAAAATTGACTTCTTATTATAAGGTCTCTATATTCTGTCCATTAATCAATCTATTACTTGTTCAGCCGCCGGTTTTGTTCATATCACGACTTGGAATGAAGTCATTGCTGAAATTATGACCACGCGGTTTGCTAAATAGAGCCTGCCGCAGAACTTCCGCAAGCTGCTTATCATCATCTGATTGAAGTGCCGGCAGCAGCGAAATTTCATCGATCGAACCGAGGCAGGGCTTGAACATGCCGTCTGCAGTAATTCGAATTCTATTACAGCTGTGGCAGAATTGGTGTGACATTGGCTGAATCAGTCCGACAGTACCAGCATAGCCAGGAATCATGTATCTTACCGCCGGCTGATGAGGATCCTGTTGTTCAATTTTGATAAGACGAGGCTCCAGCATGAGAATTTCCTCAGCGGCCATCTGCAGTTTGGGGTTTCTGCCAAGATTGCTCATCGGCATCAATTCGATAAACCTGACCTCAAGCGGCCGTTCTTTGGTAAGCTCGATCATTTGGGTGATTCCATCATCATTTATGCTCTTAAGCAGGACGGCGTTTACTTTTACCGGTGTGATGCCGCAAGCAAGACAGGCATCGATTGCAGCCAGGGTATCATCCAGATTGCCGCCACCGGTTAATCTGCGGTATTTGTCTGCATCAGTGGAGTCCATAGATATATTAACCCGGTTGAGTCCGGCCCGTTTGAGAGCGGCAGCTCTTGGAGCAAGTCCCTGGCCATTGGTTGAAAGTGAAAGATCGATCTCGTCAGAAATTGAGCGAATGGCTGCAGTTATCTCTTCAAGATCCTTGCGCAGCAGAGGTTCACCGCCAGTCAGGCGAATGCGTCTGATACCATCCTGATAGAGTAGTCTGCAGATTCGATGTATCTCCTCGACAGAGAGCAGATGCTGACCTGATGCCTCCGGACAACTATCAGGATTGCAGTACACGCATCTGAGATTGCATTTTTGTGTGACCGACAGTCTTAGATATGTAATATCCCTGCCGTAACTATCTCTCATTAAGCATCTCCCATAATTATTCTGCCTGGCTGATCCCAGCTATAGCCACCCATTTTATCAAGTCTGTTTTTTATTTGATTGCTGCTGATCAATTCAATGAAACTTAGCACTCTTGCATCTGCAAGGTTCTCAGCTCTGACTGCAAAATCGTAGCTCTCCTGAGTTATTGGCAGGAAGTCCAATCCGAATATGCTGGCGGCTGACATAACAGCGAGACCTGTATCAGCAGTACCGGCAGCTATCTGAGCTGCTACTGCCGTATGTGTCAATTCAACGCGGTCATAACCGTTTACGTTCTGAGGTCTGATTCCAGCTCGGTCAAGCAAATAGTCCAGCAGAATTCTCGTGCCTGCACCTGATTGCCTGTTGACATAGCTTATGTCAGCAGCGGCCAGATCACTTATATCATGTATGTTCTTGGGATTGCCAGCAGGCGTTATCAGGCCCTGAGTTCTTTTGAAGCCTTCAATCAGTACAACAGATCCGTCGGGGAACATTCTTTTTATATCCGGCAGATTATAATCACCGCTGGATGTATCAAGAAGATGTATAGGTGCCAGCAGTGCTTCCTGTCTGCGCAGAGCCATTAGTCCGCCCATGCTGCCGGTATGAGCGGAAGTTAGACGGCGGCCATCTGCCTGCAGTATATCAGCAAGCTCATCGAGCAAAGGATCATGACTGCCGATCAGATCGATCGATGTTTTTATTCTGTCTTCATTGGCCCAGGGCAGGAGCCTGATTTCTACCTTGCTCCCGGCCTCGAGTCCTTCACAGTTCTGATCAAGCTCGAGTATTCCATCGGCGCGTAAGAAGCTGGCCAGCATACCAGCTCCGCGTTCCATCGGTGTAGCCAGCCAGGTTGAATTTAACCGGCTTAGGCGTACGCGGATGAACTCCTTGTATTTAAGGGAAGAGGTCAGCCTGCGAGTCAAACCGGCTTGCACCAGTTTAGGAGAGGTTATATCAAGCTTGTAAATGTTGGATAGGACAGGCAGAACTACTTGTTCGAAAACTGTTAGAGTTGATACTGGGTAGCCGGGCATACCAATAACTGGCTTGCCTTCACAGATTCCCAGAACTGCAGGCTTGCCTGGTTTGATTGCCAGACCATGCAGGATAACCTGACCTAGACGGCTGATGGTTTGATTGCTGTAGTCATCGCGTCCTGCGGACGATCCGGCCAGCAGAAGCACCATGTCTGATAGATCAAGATTTTTTTTCAGGGCCTGTTCTAACAGCTCTGGTTTGTCTGGGATTATCGCCTCAATAATCGGTTTGATGCCCAGTTCTTCAAGAGCCGCGCTTAGCATAGCACCGTTCGACTCAGTGATTTCACCAGCTGCCGGCTCATTTTCGCCAGACACGATTTCGTCGCCGGTTGGTATGATGGCAACTCGAAGCGGCCGATAGACTCGAACCGAGCTTATTCCGCCAGCTGTGAGCGCACCGACTGCTGCCGGATTGATGATCGTATTAGTTGTCAGGAGCATATCGCCTGCGCAGAAATCCTCGCCGATCTGGCGGATATGCTGCCAGGGAACCGCTGCCTGTTCTAGTATAATATCCGAGCTGTCGTCGGTGTTTATGACATCCTCGATCATAATGACTGCATCGCAGCCGTCGGGAAGAGGATCGCCGGTGTCAACAGGCTGATAGTCCTGAGTACTTAGTCTTATGGGAGTAGTTTCTGTTGCGCCATAAGTCTTGGCAGCTTGCAATGCGATACCGTCCATCGCGCTTGCCAGAAAATGCGGCACGCTGCGCCTGGAATAGACTGCTTCGGCTGTTTTCCTGCCAAGCGCTTGCGAGACCGGCAGCTCAACCGTAGCACGAAGACAGCCGGCTTGCGCCAGTGCCTGACAGTATTCAAGTATTGCCTGCTCGATTGGTTTATTACTGAGATATTTTGCTTGCTGCATTATATATCCTCCCATAGATAAACTGTAACCTCGCTGTCTCTGCTTAAGCCTTCTTGATCGCGATCAATGATAATATAGCCGTCTGTGGACCGTAACGTAGTGATTAGTCCAGATTTCGAAGCTGCCGGTACTGCAATTGGCAGCAAAGAACCAGACTGATCCCGCAAACTGACCGCGATGAAGCTCTGCCTGCCGTGATTAGCTGGTACTGCTCGTGCCAGAACAGCTACAATGGTTTTTCTTATTCTGGGTTTGCGACCGCTAAGTAGTTCTATTAACGGATCTATGATCTGGTCAGCCATGAACCAGGCGGCAACAGGGTGGCCCGGCAATCCGATGATCGGCAGTTGATCTGCTAAGCCGATCAGAGTGGGCTTGCCTGGCTTGACTGCCAGTCCATGCTGGATCACTCCTGGCAAGCCAAGTTGATTTATGGCAGCAGCAGCATGATCACGCTCGCCTGCCGAACTGCCGCCAGAGATAATGACCAGATCATGAGCTTTTCCTGCCTGGCTGATTGTCTGTTTCAAGTCATCAAGCTCATCAGCAATGATGCCAATACAGGATATCTCAGTATTAGCTCTCTTAAGCATTGCTGCCAACATATCGTTATTGACATCGTATATTTGTCCATCCGACAACTCATGACCAGGCTGAACTAATTCATCACCAGTCGAAATGAGTGCGATCTTCAGTTTGCGAAGGACTGTGACTGTTGTTCTGCCGATTGCAGCCAGTGCGCCGACATGATGAGGTTTCAGTGTAGTGCCGGAAGTAAGCAGACAAGTACCGGCCATAATATCATCACCGCGAAATATCACATTTTGTCCTGGTGACACAGGCCTAAGCAGGAAGCGAAGCTCGTCTTCCTGGCTGGCCGGCTCCGTGTCTTCGATCATGATAACAGCGTCTGCGCCTTCGGGCAGCGCACCACCGGTTGAAATTTCGCGGCAGAAGCCCCCGGCAAGAGGACTGCCCGCAGGTTTGCCCATATTGATACTTCCATCAAGACGAAGTACCGCCGGGAGGGACTGACTGGCGCCGAAGGTATCGGCAGCGCTGACGGCATAGCCATCAACTGTCGATCTGTCGAAACCCGGAACATCCAGGGGTGCTAAAATATCTTCTGCCAGGATACGACCGGCAGCATGATATATCTCTATCTTCTCATAGTCAGCAGGTCTGATGGCTCTATTGATCAGTCCAGCGGCTGTTTCAACTCTGTCTGAAACCACAGCACGCAAAGCATTTGTCAGATTTCCATAGCGTGTTCCATATTGATTTATTGACTGCTCAAGTCTTGCCAGAGCATCCTCTATTGTACTGACATTCAGCATCATGCTATCAGGCCATCCCTTCTGTTGATTCACTCAAGCAAACAGATTTTTCGAAATGTAGATACTGGCTCAGACTTGCAGTAGGCTTGCTACGCAACGTTTCCATCAGAGGACCTGCTGCCTCCAATTTGCCATTGTTAAGAAATATCAGCTGCTCACAGAGCCGCTCGGCCAGACTCAGCTGATGTGTAACCAGCATCAGGGTACAGTCCGATGTCTTAAGATAATCCGAAATTGCTCTCTCAGCCAGGCTGAGTCCCTGCAGATCGAGAGCTCCGGTCGGCTCGTCCAGAAGCAGAACTCTGCGTTTAACAGTCATTAGTCTGGCCAGTGCCATACGCTGAGCTTCTCCGCCGGAGAGCTTGTGGCCAGGCTCTGATCTTAGATGCAATAAGCCGAGGCTATCCAGACAAGAAATGATGATCTCATTTTGTTCGTTTGTAGATAGACCGAGTTCAGGGGCAATACCCAGACGAACATTTTCCTCGACTGTTAGGCGGAAGCTATATGGAGTTTGTGGCAAATAGCCGATAGCGCCCGGTTCAGAAAACTGATCATTCTCAAGCATACGCGCGGCCAATAGTCTTAGCAGTGTGCTCTTGCCTGAACCGTTCGCACCAAGAATAGCATAGCTGGTTCTTGGCAGAATCTGCAGGTCCGCAATATCCAGTCTGAAACGCTGGCCCCATTCATGGACGAGTCTGCCACTGGCAAAAGTCGAAAACTCTGTCTGTTTGTGTTCAGCTAACATATTCATCCTCCCGCAGTCTGTTGACGATCATATTGACTGCAAGCGCCAACAACATCAAAATTGCTCCGAGGACGATTGCTGATTGGAAATTACCGCGGTTAGTCTCAAGCATGATTGCTGTAGTCAGGACTCTGGTTTTGCCGGCGATATTGCCGCCTACCATCATAACAGCGCCAACTTCTGAGATCGCGCGTCCAAAACCAGTCAATACTACAGTAATGAGGGCCTGGCTATTCTCTCTGAGAATGATGAAATAAATTTTATGAGTAGGCTGGCCAAGCGTCAGCAAAGTCTCTCTGATCGGCTTCTGCCGGTTTTCAACAATGCTGCAGGTCAGTGAAGCCATGATCGGAATGATCAGAAGGCACTGAGCAATGATCATAGCCGGCAGACTAAATAGCAGCCGCAAGCTGCCAAGAGGTCCCTGCCTTGATAGAAGCAGGAAAACCAAGAGGCCGGCGACTACCGGAGGCAGGCTCATGCCGGTCTGTAATAGCCTGCGCAGAAATCGGCGCCCGGGGAATCTTGACGAAGCAAGTATCGTTCCCAAAGGCATACCGATTAGCGCGGATATCAGAGTACTGAGCAAAGTCATTACAAGCGTAAGTCCCAGTATCCTTATCCATTCATATGATATTTGTGCAGTGGCAAAAACTGCCAGATAAGTCAGCATAACTCTCTCCGAATCGGTCAAATATTTAAAACATCAGTAAATTAGGCCTCAAAACCATCATACATGAAAAGCGCTTCGCCGTATTGGCTGATGCCGAATTCGCGGATAATGTCAGCGGCCTCATCGCTTGCCAGAAAATCTATCCAGGCCTGAGCGCCCTTCACATTAGTGTCAGGGTGTTTCTCGGCATCTATCGCAATAACGCTATATGTGTTTTTCAAATCTTCTGATTCGTCAAGAATCACGTCAAGCTTATGCTGATCTCTTGTTGCCAGATAAGTAGCCTTATCAGTCATGATGTAAGCCTGCATCTCGCCAGCCATTGTCAGACAAGGCCCCATGCCTTTGCCAGCAGAGATATACCAGTCGCCTGCAGGCTCAAGACCAGCTTGCTGCCAGATTTTTAGTTCGGCCTTATGCGTGCCTGAATCGTCGCCGCGAGATACGAAATTAGCTTCTGCCTCTAAAATCTTGGCAAAAGCCTCGGACGCGTTTTCGCTGCTGGTAATTCCGGCGGGATCAGATTGATCACCGGCGATGATGAAATAGTTATGCATGAAGGGCAGTCGTTTGACGCCGAAACCAGCCTCGATAAACTCCTCCTCGGCTGCTTTTGCATGAACCAGGATAACATCAGCATCACCGGTTTCGCCCAGCTTGATAGCTGCTCCGGTACCGTTGGCGACGATGTCTAGCGTGTAGCCGCTCTTGTCCTCGAAAAGTTTTTCCAGCTCAGGTAGAAGTCCTGAGTCTTGAACGCTGGTAGTAGTAGAGAGTCTAACCAGCTTGTTTTCATGTTTGTTGCTTGTGCCGCAGGCAGTAAACTGCAACAGCATAAGCAGGCTCATAACAATGAGCAGAATTCTTCTTCTTACCATATATTCCTTCTCCTTTTCACAGTGGAAGGCTCCGGCGTTTCCCCCGGGCCCCGGTCTGGCAGCATGTCAGTTTCGCAAAAATTCTGAGTTAGCTGTTCAGACTCGAAGAGGTTTGCTAGCGAATACTATAGCATAAATTAGACTAATAGTGCTATCATAGGGTTTGAAAAAACGCCTGAATCGCGGTTAGTATATATAAAATATTTACTGAGTGCGTTTCATCAGAGTTCGGTGAGAGTATGGATAAAAATAACTTGTATAAAATAGCTGTAGTCACGATCAGTGACAAGGGAGCTGCCGGTCTGCGTGAGGATAAGTCGGGCCCGCTTCTAGCTGAAGCGCTCGCTGAAGTTGGAACCGTTGCTTATATGTCAATCGTACCTGATGAACGCGCAGAAATTTCTGCTGAAATTATAAGGCTTAGCGATGACGGTGCTGATCTTATCATGACAAGCGGCGGCACCGGCCTCTCTCCGCGCGATATCACGCCGGAAGCCACACTTGATATTGCAGACAGGGTCGTACCTGGTCTAGCGGAGGCAATGCGAGCCGGCAGTATGAAATTCACTAATAGGGCGATGCTCTCAAGAGGCACTGCAGCTATTCGTGGCAGCTGCCTGATCATCAATCTGCCGGGAAGCCCCAAGGCCGCAATTGAATGCCTCGATATTATCAAGCCGGTTTTACCACATGCTCTTGATATTTTAACAGCCAATGCCAGTGAATGTGCCCGCAAGTAAGAAAGGAAGCAGCTGATGCATTTTATAGTATTTGATCTCGAATGGAATATACCTGGCAGGGCCAACAGGGTCTCTGATGAAGACCGACAGGCGCTGCCTTTTGAAATAATTGAGATAGGTGCGGTCAAGCTTAATGAGAATTTAGAGATCATTAATAAATTCAGTGTTACCGTCAGACCTAAGCTCTATCCCATCCTTTCGGGACATGTAGCAGCTGTCACGAGACGTCTGCAGCAGAGTATGCGCACAGGTGTACCATTCGAGGATGCAGCCAGGGATTTTCTGGATTGGTGCGGCGATGACTATATGCTTTGTACCTGGAGCGAGAGTGATCCACCGGTTCTTAAGCAGAATCTGGCATATTATGGGTTTAGTGAGGAACTGCAAGCTCCATGCCTCGATGTGCAGTATCTGTTTGACGAAGTTATTGAACAGGCTGGCATTCAGAGGAGTGTCGAGTATGCACTTGATTTTCTTGATATTGAAAAATCAAGACCATTTCATCAAGCGGTTCAGGATGCCTGGTATACAGGTCGTATTTTGCAAGCCATAGTGAAGGTGACCGAGGCTGAAAAGGCTGTCGATCAGGCAAGGCTGTGTCTTCATGATTATGCATATGATCCTGATCTGGTCAGATCATATCAGCAGAAGCTCGAGCCACTCGATACTGTTGCCAGAATTCAGCAGCACCTGTTGGAGACTGAGCTTGTTTGTCCAGCTTGTGGACTTGCTTTGGAAAGAGTCATCGACTGGGAGAAGAAGGGCAGCAAATTTACTGCCTCATTTCGTTGCCCGGAGCACGGTAGTGTGAGCGGAAGAACCAGACTAAGAAAACTTCCAAGCGAGAGCTTCTCAGCATATCTGACAATGCGGCTTGACCGCAGCAGGCCATTGACAGAAGTCTGATATGGAGGTCTTCTGGTTTAGTTTCAACGCGATCGCGCCACTGATGCTGCTGGTACTGCTGGGTGTTGTTTTACGGCGAATAGGCCTGATCAGCGAAAGTCTAAACAGCGGCGTTAATAAGCTGTTGTTTCAAATAGCTTTTCCCATAAGTCTTTTTTATAATATTTCCGGCATGGAGCTTGCAGAATTTTTCAGTCTGAAGCTGCTGTTATTTGCGCTGGTGTCAATCATCTCAATAGCCACACTGCTTATGCTTATAGTTCCGAGAGTATTACATGACAGAAAAAAATGCGGTGCATTCATCCAAGGAGTTTATCGTGGCAATTATTTACTTCTAGGTTATCCGCTAGCCAGAAATTTATTTGGAGAAGCTGGAATCGGTCCGACAGCTATGCTGTTGCCAATTGTCATTGCTCTCTATAATGTGCTGGCCGTTTTCATATTGGAATATTATTCCGATGGAAGTACTGAGCGTATCAGATGGTCGAGAATAATTGTATCAGTTCTTAAAAACCCTTTGATCATTGGTGCTGTGACAGGCGTGATCTTCGCTTCTCTGCCTGTCAGCCTGCCGCTCGTGCTCGATCGCACCGC
>JAAYFZ010000215.1 GCA_012727965.1 Clostridiaceae bacterium | reverse complement strand
ATGGCCCCGGGACATAATAGTGTTCTTACTGACGATGGCCGCTACTATATGGTTCATCATACAAGGACCTTCAGCCTGCCGGAATACTGGTTCACTATGAATGTCAGAGAGATGTATTTCAACGAATGGGACTGGCCGGTTGTAAGCTCGCACCGCTATGCAGGGGATCTTGCATTCGTCCGTGAGATAATCTTCGATATAGAAGGATATCCAATATTTGAGTGATAGTTCTGGTACGAAAATTCACTATTAATTTATGCTTTGACTCCAATAGACAATTTGGATCAATGAGGCTCGAAGTTTGCAAATCAATTGCAGCTTCGAGTTTTTTGATCGTGTAGATGTGCAATTAATGAAGCTTTTTCGTGTTTTGCAATCAGTATCTTCTGCTTTTGCTTCAGAATAAGGTAAATTCACCAAAATCAGGGTCTTTTTTTCGCCCGAAAACGGTTTTGAAGAATGGTTGTACTGCAATATAATGAAATTGTCGCACCAATAACAATGATAAGGACTATGGAGAGTATGATTATGAAGAAGAAAACTCGTTGGATTTCACTGATCTTATCAATTATGCTGATGATTTCAATTTTACCTTATGCTATTTCTGCCGATGAAACAGAACATCCCGAGCTGCTTGGCCGTACGAATATGCTTAGACCATCGGAGGGTGGTTCGCTGGCAGTTACAGAAATAGATGGCCAAATGACACTGACAGATGAAAATGGACAACCGATTCAGCTTAGGGGAATGAGTACTCATGGACTACAATGGTTCGGTGAGATCATAAACGAGAATGCTTTTGCCACTTTATCAAATGATTGGGAGAGCAATGTCATACGTCTGGCAATGTATGTCGGCGAGAGTGGTTATGCTGAAGATCCATCGGTGAAGGATCTTGTATACGAAGGAATTGAGTTGGCTTTTGCCAATGATATGTATGTTATCGTCGACTGGCATGTACATGCGCCAGGAGATCCGAATTCGGATGTATATAAGGGAGCATATGATTTCTTCGATGAGCTGTCAGCTCATTATCAGGATCATCCCAAAGCCCATCAGATAATATGGGAGCTTTGTAATGAGCCCAGTCCTAACAATGCCGGCGGTGAAGGCATTACTAATGACGCAGCTGGCTGGCAGGCAGTAAAGAGCTATGCCGAACCAATTGTGGATATGCTGCGCGAACGCGGTGACAATATCATTATTGTCGGTACGCCTAACTGGAGCCAGAGAGCTGATCTGGCCGCTGATAACCCTATAGCTGCTGATAATATCATGTATGCCATACATTTCTATTCAGGCACTCATGAGTCTTCTTCCGAAAATACTGATCGAAATAATGTTATGTCTAACGCCCGGTATGCTCTTGATAATGGTGCGGCAATATTCGTAACTGAATGGGGCACGAGCGAGGCCAATGGTAATAATGGTCCTTATCTGGAGGATGCAGACACATGGCTGAGCTTCCTTAATGAGAATAATATCAGCTGGTGTAACTGGTCGCTGACTAATAAGAATGAAACTTCTGGTAGCTTCATACCTTATATTATGGGCGTTAGCGAAGCGACTCTGCTTGATCCGGGGGACGATCAGGTCTGGGCTCCAGAGGAAATCAGTTTGTCCGGAGAGTATGTGCGTGCACGGATCAAAGGTATCGCTTATGAACCAATGAGCAGAGGCGGAGATGCTTATGAGGAGATAATCTGGAATTTCGATGATGCAGCGACGCAGGGGTTTGAGATTAATCGTGATAGCCCGGTAAAAGACGTTGAGGTCAGTTATGTGGACGGCATGATGCGTTTGTCGTCGATGACCAAGAGTACCAATATTACTGAAGACAATTATTGGTCCAATGTCCGCATCTCATCAGAACAGTACAATCCAGGTTTCGATATCTTCGGCGCAGACAAAATATCAATGAAGCTTCTCGTCGAAGAGCCGACCTCTGTTTCGATCGCCTGCGTTCCGCAGAGTGATAAAAATGGCTGGGCGAATCCATCAAAAGCACTGATAGCAGGTCCGTCAGATTTTACCGAGACAGATAATGGCCTTTTTATGGCAGAAATCAGCATGGGTGCCGATTTCGCCAAAAACCTGGAAGCGATCGCGACTGATCCCGAGGGCAGTATACTCTCAAATATGGTTATATTTGTTGGCTCGGAAAATGGTGGCGATGTTTATATTGATGATATAACCTTCTCAAGTGCAGGTTCTGCTGCCGCAGAGGAACTTGAACATGCTGAAATAGGCATGGCCGCGCTGCCATCCGATTTTGACGATAATACAAGGCAGGGCTGGGACTGGAGCGTAGACTCCGGAACGAAAGTCTCACTGCTGATTGAAGAAGCCAACGGCTCACCGGCATTATCATTCAATTTCGCATATCCGGAGGTTAAACCTACAGATAACTGGGCGTCGGCACCAAGACTAGATCTCTGGTTGGAAGGTCTGCAACAAGGTGAAAATGATTATCTGATATTTGATCTCTATTTGCAGCCGGAACAGGCAAGCAAGGGTGCTATAGCAATCAGCGGTGCTTTTCAGCCGCCTGAATCCGGTTATTGGGCGCAAGTGCCTGACTCATTCAATATTGAGCTGGCTGAGCTTGACGACATGGAAAAAACAGCTGATGGCCTCTATCATTTCTTAGTGAAAATGGATCTTAACACCATTGAAGGCATAGGGGCTGATACAGATCTGCGCAATATACTTCTGATATTTGCTGACATAGAAACAGATTTTTCAGGTAAAATGTTTGTGGACAATGTGCAGCTGCTGACAGAAGCTGAGCTTGCTGATTTAACTGGCGGTGATGACAGTTCTGCAGACGAAACAACAGCCGAGACTTCAGTGGATACCGGGACGGAGTCATCGCAGCCTCAGGATAGCGATGACTCAGCTCAAAAAGGCTGGATCATATGGGTGATAGTGGCCTCTATGGTTGTTATAGCTGCTGCTGTAGTAATTGTTGTAATATACAAGAAGAAGAAAGCAAAAATATTTGACACCAAGAAATCGTAAGCAGGACTGATTGGAGAAACAGCATGTCTTTTGCCAGTATCATAGTTAATTATGTGTTTGCAAAAGGAGATAAACAGCGCGATACCGGCTTGACAACGCCTGCAGATGTGGTGATTTTCTCAAGGATCAGCCGCGTTTTATCGTTAGTTTATTAGAGCGATTTGGGATAGAGCATGAGGGAGATCAAGATGACAATAATGGAAGCGATCTGGGCGAGGCACTCTGTCAGGAAATACACTGATGAGCCTTTATCAAGCGAGCAGAAAAAGAAGCTGCTTCAGGAGATCGATGTCTGCAATCTTGAGAGTAGTCTGAAAATACAACTGATTACGGATGAGCCGAATGCATTCAGATGCTTACTTGCCCGTTTCGGCAGATTTTCTGGAGTGAAGAATTACATCGCATTAGTCGGTGCAGCTGATATGCCCTCGCTTGATGAGAAGGTTGGTTATTATGGTGAGCGTTTGGTAATACTGGCTCAGCAGCTGGGGCTCAATACCTGTTGGGTTGCCGCAACCTATAGCAAACGCAAGGCAAGAGTTAAAATAGCGCATGGCGAGAAAATGGTCTGTGTTATCTCTGTAGGTGTTGGGCAGGATCAAGGAGCAGCACACAGGTCTAAGCCGCTAGATAGCGTCTGCGACTATCGCGGCAAAATGCCTGAGTGGTTTGCTGCCGGTATGGAAGCGGCCCTGCTGGCACCGACAGCACTTAATCAGCAGAAGTTCAAATTCAGTCTCGTTGGCGATAGAGTTAAGGCAGTTGCTGGATCAGGAAGCTATGCAGCGATTGACCTCGGTGTCGTTAAGTATCATTTCGAGGTGGCTGCCGGCCAAGACAATTTCCTCTGGACCTAACAGTCTAATATCGTTGTATGCTCCCCTGTATCATGATAAAATACAGGGGATTTTTATTAGTTACAGGTAAGGAGAGCAACAAATGAAACAGGATATGATTCTTATTCTAGACCTCGGTAGTGATGAGAATGCCAGACTCGCTCGTGAGATCAGGGCGCTCGGTGTATACAGTGAGATCCATCCACATGATATCAGCGCATCTGAATTGGCGGCACTGCCCAATGTTCGCGGAATAATTCTTAACGGCGGCATTAACCGCGAGATAGATGGCATCGCTATCGATGCATCTGAGGCAGTATATGCAAGTGGCTTGCCGCTGTATTTAGCTGATCACAAGCAAGGTGCTCCCTGGCCGGAAGACGCTCAAGCTCGAAAAGCCGGCCTGTATGAATTTGTCTTCGAAACCTGCGGTGCTCAGCCTAATTGGAATACACAGAATTACATATCTGATCAAGTTGATCTTATCCGCCAACAGGTTGGCGATACTGGAAAAGTCCTGCTTGCCCTCTCTGGCGGTGTTGACAGCTCAGTAGTAGCCGCCCTGCTGGCAGAAGCCATCGGTGACAGATTGACTTGTGTTCATGTCAATCATGGTCTCATGCGCAAGGGTGAATCTGAGCAAGTAATCAATGTCTTCGGCGAGCAGCTGGGCGTAGACCTGATATATGTTAACGCTGTTGATCGTTTTCTTGATAAGCTTGCCGGTGTGACCGATCCTGAAGAGAAACGTATGATCATCGGTAAAGAGTTTATTCGTGTTTTTGAAGAGGAAGCCAGGAAGCTGACCGGTATAGAATATCTCGGTCAGGGTACGATCTATCCAGATATTATCGAGAGCGGTACCAAAACGGTAAAAGCCGTCAAGAGCCACCATAATGTCGGCGGTCTTCCTGAAGACCTCGATTTCAAGCTGGTCGAGCCAGTTAAGATGTTATTCAAGGATGAGGTCAGAGCAGTCGGTTCGGCGCTTGGTCTGCCTGACAGCATGGTCCATCGTCAACCTTTCCCCGGTCCTGGTCTGGGAGTGCGCTGCCTCGGTGCGATCACACGTGACCGTTTAGAAGCAGTACGTGAGTCTGATGCCATTCTCCATGAAGAGCTTGCTGCGGCGGGTCTTGACCTCAAGATCTGGCAGTTTTTTACTGTTGTGCCTGATTTCCGTTCAACAGGGGTAAAAGACGGCAAACGCAGCTTCGACTGGCCTGTTGTGCTTCGCGCTGTAAACACGATAGATGCCATGACCGCTGAGGTTCCAGAGCTGCCTTGGAGTGTGCTCCAGCGCCTGACAGAGAGAATTACAAATGAGGTGCCTGGTGTGAATCGTGTACTTTACGATTTGACACCTAAGCCGTCTTCGACGATTGAATGGGAGTAGGCTTAGTGTTATGTCCGCTCACGTCGTCATCGCTTCGCTCTGAACGAATGATTCGCGGACATTAACGCTAAGCCTTTAGCTTGGTTTGTAGGACGAAGTCGCTGTGCTCCAACGAATGTCTCGTTGAAACAATGGTGGAACATCTGCTATTGTTCGGTGAGACGTGGTGGGTTGTTTTGCTAGTGGGTAGTGTTTTTTGAGGTGTGATGGTATGCAGAGTGGTTATCAGAATTTCCGGGCAGCGTTGTATATCAGGGCGTTGGAGATAGCGCCTCTTAGAGATGATATTGGGCCGATGACTGATAGGATCAGTCAGATGCTAAAATATGTGAGTTTCGGCAAAGTTTATTTGGAAATACATCGAGACATGGTGATTCCGGAGAGGAAAACGCTGCTTGCGCTCAAGGCATGGCTTCGCGAGCGTGGCATCGAGAGTGCTGCCGGGATTACAGTTACGATCGATGAGCTTTCTGATTTTAAAACATACTGTTATAGTGATGATTTTTATCGCAATAAGCTTAGAAACCTGGTTGAGATGGGTGCTGAGCTTTTTGATGAAATCTTATTCGACGATTTCTTCTTCAACAATTGTAAATGCAAAAAATGCATAGCGGCAAAAGGCGATCGCAGCTGGAGTGATTTCAGGCTGGATTTGATGTATGCTGCATCTGTCGAGCTGGTTATCAAGCCGGCCAAGGCTGTTAATCCAAATGTTGAGGTCGTGATCAAATATCCTAACTGGTATGAACATTTCCAGGGTCTGGGCTTCGATTTGCAGCGACAACCGGCCTTGTATGATGGATTATATGCAGGCAATGAGACGCGGGATGCTTATCATGGGGCGCAACATTTGCAGCCATATGAGAGCTATCTTGTCTATCGTTACTACAACAATATCAAGCCCGGTGCTGTTCGTGGTGGCTGGGTCGATCCTTTTGGAACTGTTACACTTGACCGCTATGCAGAACAGTTGTGGCTAACTTTGTTGGCAAAAGCTCCCGAAGCAACTCTATTTGATTATCATTCTCTGCAGAAACCTATAACTACTAAACAAAGGGGACACTGGCAGAATCAAATGTGTAGTTTCTCTTTTGATGGAGCAACAGCTGCAGTGAGAACAGCAGATGGCAGTTTTTCTGCCGAAGCTAACCATGCAGTTGCTGCAGGCCGGGCTTTTGCCATCATGGATGAGTTTTTGGACCTGCTGGGCGAGCCGTTGGGTATCAAAATGTATAAGCCATATAATTCCAGGGGAGAGGATTTTCTGGTCAATTATCTTGGTATGATTGGTTTGCCGATGGATCTTGTACCCGTTTTTCCTGAAGATGCCGGTATTGTTGTGCTGGCGGAGTCTGCTGCTTATGATCAAGATCTGATAGTTAAGATTAAGAAATTACTTCTTGCAGGCGGCCGTGTTGTTATTACTTCCGGCTTGCTTGGAGTTTTGCAAAATAGGGGTATAGATGATATCGTCGAGCTGCGTCTGACTGATCGCAAAATACTTGCGCATGATTTTCAAATGGGTTGGGATAATACTGTCTATTCATCTGAAGAGCCGTTTATTGTCCCGGTAATTGAGTATTTTACAAACGACTCTTGGGAAGTAATAAGTTGCAATTGCGGTGCAGCCGGGGCCCCGCTGCTTCACTCCGCCGAATATGCGGATGGCAAGATTTTTGTTATGACCATACCTGATAATCCGGCTGATTTATATAAACTCCCGGCAGAGGTGCTTGGTAAAATAGCCGATACGATCGCATGTGATATGCCTGTTTGGCTTGAGGCGCCAGCACAGATATCACTTTTTGTTTATGACAATAGTACCGTCGTAATTCATTCATTTAGAGACGAGCCTGCTGACATAAAGCTAGTATTTGACGACTCGTTTTCTGAACTTGAGGACTTAAATCCTGAAAAAACACAAAAAAGCGATTTTTTTACCTGGCTTGAGCCAAAAAGAGAAATAGAACGATCTGGTGTCCTGATAATCAAGCCGCAGACAAATGTTTTAGGAGAGCCGACGGACAGGAAAGCTGCAGCAATTACTGTTATGCCTCATTCGTTCAAAATCTTAAGGCTTAAACATTAAAGTGTGCAAGATTGAGAATTAATAATTGCAACATTAGATGTTAAGCAGTATAATATCAGACGTTGATGACTGATATATGAAATATTAACAATTAATTGTGTCATCGATTTGATGCCCGGCAGCTCTTTTTAGATAATACATATCTGAGGCCGGGCTTTTGCCATTGTCTGAATTGCTGATTATGTGGAGGTTTTTATGAAATATATCTTTGTGACCGGTGGTGTTGTATCAGGTCTGGGAAAAGGCATAACAGCTGCTTCTCTGGGGCGTCTTCTCAAGGCGAGGGGGATCAGAGTTACAATGCAAAAATTCGATCCTTATCTGAATGTCGATCCGGGCACTATGAATCCTTATCAGCATGGCGAGGTTTTCGTGACCGATGATGGTGCGGAGACTGATCTTGATCTTGGCCATTATGAACGATTCATCGATGAGAGTCTCTCGCAAAATAGTAATGTGACTTCTGGCAGGATCTACTGGTCGGTTATTCAAAAAGAGAGAAAAGGCGATTATCAGGGTGGAACAGT
>JAAYFZ010000214.1 GCA_012727965.1 Clostridiaceae bacterium | reverse complement strand
CTTCCTGCACTGTTCCGCAGAATACGCTTCGTCCTTTTTTGAGTATATTGATTCTGTCGCACAACACTTCAACCTCATCCATAAAATGAGATGTCATCAAGATCGTGAGACCGTTCTCCTTGAGCCCGGCAAGACATTTCCAGACATCGCGTCTGGCTCTGGCGTCAAGGCCAGTGGTCAGTTCATCGAGAAATACTACTTCCGGATCAGGAATTAGTGCCTGGACAATAAATAAACGCTGCCTCTGCCCACCTGACAGCTCGTTGACCTGGCTCTTGAGCTTGTCCGACAGACCAAACTGGTCTAGAAGCTTAAGGTAGTCTGCAGTTGTTCTGTAAAGTGAGCTCGTAACCTCGCAGAGCTCTTTTACCGTTATTTTGTCTTGATAATTGGTCTCCTGGAATTGAACTCCGATCTTCTCAAATAGTTTTTTTCGATCGCGTTTGGGGTCCATGCTTAGAATTGATATGTTGCCCTTGTTTGCTTGTTTAGTTCCCAGAATGCACTCAATGGCAGTGCTTTTGCCAGCTCCGTTTGCTCCCAGTAAGCCATAGACTTCGCCGCGCCCAATGGAAATGTTGAGATTATCGACTGCCTGAAGTTGGTCGTAAGATTTGCTCAAATTCTCGACAACTATAATTGTTTCCATGCAAAATGCGCCTCCTCTTGTTTAATAACAAATAGAGAATAGCAACTTCTACAAGTCTGGTGTTTTATTGGAGGGTTAGGAAAATTTGTTTTTCATAGCATGTAGACGCGATAGCATTCTGCTGGCGTTTTGTTCGGCGTTACTGAGTGAAGTCAACAATTTATCGCAGACTGAAATAATATCGTCGCTTGTATTTGGCGAGTCTATGACAACACGGATATTGGCTCCAGGATTGTCTGACAAAGTATTAAGCATACGCAAAATAGCAGATAGTGAATAATTAGCACAACGTAGAGAGCGAATAATTTTTAGAGTTTTCAAGTCCTCATCAGTATAAACTCGATAACCATTTTCTCTTCGCTTAATTTTCAATAAACCGTTCATCTCCCAATTTCTCAAAGCGTCGATGCTTATCTGCAAATAATCTGCAGTTTCTTTTCTAGTCAAACAAACACTGTTATCTGGTTGTTCGCTTCCGTTAAGAATCTGCTCTGTTATCCGAATTGCCTCTTCTGCATTTGTTATTTCATACTGGATTTGACGCAGATATTGTTCCGCCAGCTTAATCGCTTGATCGAAATCACCAGCGGCTGATACTTTTACTATTTCCATGGCTCTTTTTCGCAAACCATTTTGTAAAACCCCAACTTGAAGAGCAGTTCTAGCAAGTCTGAACTGTTCGAGATGAATATCCTCGAATATCCTATAGCCGTTTGGTTTCCTTCTCGGTATCGGTATAAGCTCTAGCTCTTCATAGAGGCGCACTGTATTCGGGTGAATTCCTATTAACTTCGCAATCTCAGATGTGCTATAGGTGTTGCTCATGGTAAATGACCTCCACTTATAGGCATTGTACCGCATTGGGCTGAGCTGATGATATAATTGAGGATATAAATTTATGGGGCAGGAGGAGACTATAATGCAATATGAAGCAGATACTGTTCATGACTACATTACCGCCTTGCCCGATGACAGGAGAGCGGTAATAGAGAAGTTAAGAAAAATAATAGCGGAGAATCTCCCTGATGGTTTCGAGGAAGGCATTTCCTACGGTATGATCAGCTATGTAGTGCCTCTATCAAGATATCCAAAAGGCTATCATGTTAAGGCAAATGAGCCGCTGCCGTTCATCTCAATAGCCTCGCAGAAGAATCACATCGCAATCTATCATCTTGGACTATATGGCGACCCTGACCTGGAGGCTTGGTTTACAAGTGAGTATGCCAAACGTGTACCGACTAAGCTTGACATGGGCAAGAGCTGTATTCGTTTCAAAAATCCAGCCCATATTCCTTACGATCTTGTAGCTGAGTTATGCAACAAAATGACTGTCGGTGACTATATTGCTCAATATGAGAGCGCAATTGCCAAACCTAAGTCCAAGCCACTAGCTGATGAAATTACTAATGAAATCGATGAGTATATTGAAGCCCAGGACCCAAGCATTCAGCCGCTACTTGTTAAGGTCAGAAATGCCATAAGAGAAGCTCTGCCGGAGGCGCAGGAGAAAATATCATGGCAGATGCCTACATATTGGGATAAGCATAATATAATCCATTTTGCTGCCTTCAAGAATCATCTTGGCATCTATCCCGGTCCTGTAGCAATCGAGCATTTTCGTGATCGTCTGACAAGTTATAGATCAAGTAAAGGCGCAATCCAGTTTCAGTATAAAGAGCCAATACCACTGGACTTGATTGCTGAGATAGCCAAATGGTGTTATGAAACCGGAAATCATCATTGAACTCGCTAATATACTATCCAAGTTACAATGGCAAAAGACACTTGCGAGGGAGTCTTTTGCCACTATAAAGAATTATATGGACTATGGTGAACCAGACAAGCAGTACTATTTAACAGTGAATTTAATATTGCTTAGTATTTCATTTGCTGAACAGGGATCACAGAACCTGTTACCGGT
>JAAYFZ010000213.1 GCA_012727965.1 Clostridiaceae bacterium | reverse complement strand
GTTAATATCATTTCTGCGGTCATCCTTGCTGTCAGCAGTTGGAGAAAAACGATCAAGAGTTATTTTGCGCATCATAAAATCGATAATAGAAGACCCTCACTTATTAAAGAGTTCGATCTAAGACGACAGCTGCTTCAATCAATCGCATCTATTATGCTCGTGCTATCACTGTTATCGTTGTCAGCAGGTCTCGTGGGACATATGGTTGTTTTGTTGGAAAATAACGGTATGATGCCTATATCAGAAGAATATTTACTAGATGTTGAAGATCCCGTAGTTGTTGAGGGCATAAGAAATGATGCTTTGTATTTCAAGCGCATCATTGATAGCGAAACTGCCCTGCCCCAGCTCGGTCAAACCATCAGGGCTGAACGATTGAGTTTTCTCTTGCCTGATGGCTTCGTCTATCTTAGCCCGACTGAACTAGTCATCGCGCTTGCTCTCATGTCAACAATCACCTTCAGCATGGTCACAGATACACTGCGGCGAAGCAGAAGGCTGCGTGACAGATACAGTCCAAAAACACCTGATGATGATCAAAATGAAGAGAGCGAGGCTTAGCCTCGCTCTCTCTTTTTGTATCAATTGCTATTTGCTCGAATATTACCTGAAGTAGTTTTAATATTTATTATGTTGGCAGGATCATCGTCAATCCCATATCGGAAGGTTGCACCGGCGACATTTTTGTCAACATTCCCGAAATTAGTACTTATTCTTCCGCTTAAGACATCAAACCTACAACCTATGTCGGCAATAACATTAATCAAATCAACTGAAACATTGCCTGAAGTTAAGCTGATATCCAAATCCGATTCAAGCTTGCTGACACCGATATCTACATTGCCTGAAGTTGATTTTATCATTCCGCCGCCATTGTAGACGTCAATATCGGTATTGCCGGATGTGGAGATAATATTTCCTTGGCCGCTGAGTTCGGCAGCCCTGATGTTTCCTGAGGACAGCTTGAAACTATAATTACCGGTACTGATGTTATCAGCTGATATTCTACCAGATGATACTGCTATTTCAACTGTTTGGACAGCAATATCCTTTATCACTATATTGCCTGAGCTAAGCTCTAGACTTAATCTGTCAAGTTTAATATTCTCATGGAAATTGATATTACCTGAAGCAGTATCGCCAATAATTTCTGTGTCAAAATCTACAGGTAGATAAACAATAACCTTCTCTCCTGAAATCATGTTGAATATACTGTTTCTATTTTGTTGCGTAATTCTTAGTGTATTACTATCATATTCAGTTTTTACAATTGGTTCATCTTTTTCGCTCTCAGGACCATAATAAACAACACGGATTTCATTGTCCTGAGAAAAATGATATTCAAGATCGGCACTGCTTAGCTTAGTGTCTACTAATTTGAGATCACTACCTTCAAAAACCTGATCATATATAAGTACAGAATTGCTGACAGTCCCATTTCTGAATAGATTACCAAAGGGCATTGAGAAGTTGCCTGTCGTCCCAATTACCAGAATAGCTATTAAAGCTGCTACTATTACTAATAAAATTATCAGCTGGATAATTCTTATGGTTTTCATTTTTTATCCCCCATCCTGATCTGGAATATTAAGCTGATAATACCTTCTAGACATACGCCAACAATGAAGATCAACCAGCTTATATGCCATTGTCCGAAGAAAAAACTAATAATGAAATATGCAACTACTATCAGTGGCCAGAGTATTGCTGAAATGGCAGAGCGCATTGACTTGCTCTGTCTGTTTTCTACTTGCCATTCACGAAATTCTTCAACGAAATTATCTTCATCTTTTACATATCTGGGTTTAGTCATGCTGTTGAATATCAGCAGAGCTACGCCTGTGGCTATCAAGAAGAAGAAGAAAATCATACCCAACTTACTTCCATCAGAAATAATGACAGCAAGCGGTGATATTATGAACAGAAGTACTGCAATTGATACTAGAACTGCACTTCTTATTCTGCTCTTCTCGATCAGAATAGGATCCATCATTTTCTGTGCCCGCAGCTGACTAAGAAGTCCGCTGACATCACCAATCCCTGAAATAACGCTCTTGTAAGCTTCTTCGGGAGGCATTCCCTGTTCAATCAGATCATCATATTTACTTAGACTGTTTGCCAGAAGCTCTTCCCTAAGATCGTTTACCTGTCTGCTAGCTGGTACATCCGAAAACAAGTTTGCTATGTGTGCGGTGATTTTTTCCTTCATCATTTATCCCTCCTTGATGAGCTCATCCAGTATTGTTTTTGCCTCTTCCCAGTCTGTCTTATTCTGCTCATAGACTGCTCTGCCCTGTCTGGTTATCGAATAGTATCGTCTTCTGGCACCAGTCGTTTCATCACCCCAATATGAGGAGATCGAGCCGTTTTCTTCAAGTCGTCTGAATGCAGAATACAATGTTGCTTCCTTGAGCTCATAAGCCCCGTCCGTCTTCTCGCTGATATATTTGTTGATCTCATACCCATAGCTGTCTCTGTTGAGCAGAAGCCTTAAAATGATCGTATCAGTATGGCCTCTTAACAGATCAGATGTGATCGACACAATACCACCCCTTTTCACTTATTATTACTTACGTACTATATATTATTACGAGTTACTATGTCTGTCAAGGTATATCAGCAAAAAATATATGTTTTTTTGCTGCTAATATTAATTGAAATAAAAAAACCCCGCAACCACTACGGTTACGAGGTCTTGTCTGGAGCCTGCGGACGGAATCGAACCCCCGACCCGCTGATTACAAATCAGCTGCTCTACCAGCTGAGCTACACAGGCGTCTGCGACATGGGATATTGTAATCAGAATCAAGAAGTTTGTCAACAGGTTTGTTGCCATTTCTTTTTACATATTTGTTCCGTCTGCTTACTGTTCTAAATATTACGGTTTTGACAATAAGCGACAAACCACATAACCCATTTGCGGTAGCCTCGTTGCTGTTGTAAAATGTGTTTTGGTCCAGAAGAAATAAAATGGGAGTATATAAATGTATTTTTCAAAAGCAAAGGATGCTAATAGCAAAATGGCAATACGCTCGGCTGCACTTATTGTGGTGATGCTCTGTGCGTTTATTATATCTAGTGGTTGTAAGAGTGACTCCGAGCAGAACCAAAAAACAATAAAATCGAGTCAATCGACATCTGAAGAAGCAACAACTACTACAGAGACAACTGCGCATTTGGAAACAATACCGTTGGATGAGCAGATTGAAACAGAATCAAAAGTTACCTCAGCGACGATCGAAACAGCTGCTAGCACGACCGAAGAAACAATGGCTCCCACATCAGAAACTGAACCAACTAAAACTACACAGAAAATTTCAACAATCATAGAAGCTGCAAGAGAAACAAATAGCATCGTCCTGTCTGATGATAAGAAAATGGAACCACTCCTTAGTGAAATACTTTCAATAACCGGTGAAATGACTACATATATGAGTATTTACTATCAAGATTTGGTCAGCGGCGATATGATCTCCATAAATGGGGACAGGCAGTACAGATCAGCCAGCACTGCTAAGATATTTGTTATCATGGCTATGTATGACGCAGTTGCTGAAGGCAAGCTAAATCTTGATCAAATCGTATACTATACTGAAAGTGATTATGAAGGCGGAGCCGGAGTAATGCAGAATATGGATCTGTCCCAGGGCTACTCGCTGGAACAGCTGGCAGAGTATTCAATCATACACTCAGACAATATCGCTTTTCGCATGATAAGACGTATTACCGGCTGGGATAGGTGCTATGAATACTATGAATCTATCATCGGTCATCCGACTAATCGTGTAATTACTCATATGAGCGCTGAGGACGCAGGGAAGCTTCTGAAACACGCAAATGATTCTAATGATCAGAATATGCAGCATATGCTGAATATGATGACTGATACTGAATTCGAGTATGCTATCCCCAAATATCTACCGCCGAAAACAGTGGCAAATAAAATTGGCTTCTATTCGACTTTTTTTCATGATGCCGCACTTATATATGACAACAAAAACCCCTATATCCTTACGATTTACAGTGATGGCCTGGCTGATAACTTCGC
>JAAYFZ010000212.1 GCA_012727965.1 Clostridiaceae bacterium | reverse complement strand
TCGGTTCCGTTTCCGAGAAATACCACTGCCCTCTTGGCAGAAATACCGTATCCCAGCCACCATTTGCTGGTGCCTCTACCCACTTAAACCACTGAATAGCCTCAGCCGAGCCGTCGGCTTTTACCAGTATTAGGGAATGGTTTATGAGATCACCATCCTGAACAAAAACTGACTGAATCAGGCTGTAGATCTCAACAAGACCGTCGAGCTTGGCTATCTCCGCGGCCGGTAGGCTCTGCACTATCTCTATATTGACCTCGTTCTCGGTGAAGACGCGCGTGATATTATCGACAGCATCCTGACCGATCAGCTCGGCCGCTGCTGCGACCTGCTCGCTCTGCTTGTAGGACGCATTCTGCCAGTATGTGTTGGGTATAGAGTATAGGAGCATGGTCGTGATCCAAGGCAAGATGAGAACTAAAACACCGGCAGAAGCCAGGCCCAGCCAGACTGGTTTTCTTATTTCTTCGACATTTGTGCCGAACTGTTGGATCAGCAGAAAGCGCATCGTCTTGAGCAGCCGGCTCAGAATCATGATGCTTAGAATTATGAAAGGTATCACCAAGAGAGTGCTCATGCCCTGGTCGAAGGTTCCGATCCAGGCCATTACAAACAGAATCAGATAGAGCAGGCCGATTCTTCTGATTTTGGTCTCAAGACCAGTAAATTCCGGGGTTATGAAACCGCTAGAAGAACTTATGATAAGATCGGACAGACCGCTTCCCAGCATGCCAAGGAACACGATCTGGATGATGCCGGCAATCAGGACAACAACTAGACTTGTACTCTCATCAATATGCAATATCGGTGCAACGCTAAATAGAAATACAGCTGCCTGGAAACAGCATTGAACGAAGGAAACTCTTGCTGCATCGCGCATTTTCGTATTTGTTTTTCTTATTTGCAGCATGCCGCTGAAAACCAGCAGCATGCCGATTATTGTCATGATGCTGCGCAGCATTCCGATGTCAATGCTGAAAAACTGAATTAAAAGTCCGATCACAATCCTGTTGAGCGCGTTCTTCATATCTAGATGCGGGATTCTGCTATGAATGCTGCCCATCTGATCAGCTATGTGTCCACTGTCACCCATTTCAGTCACTGCCCTCTCCACTGCCTCTTCATAATTATGACCACACTCCATATAGAAGCTGATCTTGCATTCGATATGATCTAAAAATTCCGCACGAAGTTCCGCCGCTTTGTCAGCAGCTGGAATCTTAGCGCAGATCCTGTCAAGGAAGCCGTCTAGACGCTCGCTGTAAACATCATCACCCATTCGCAAGCGCCGCACCTCCAGTAACACGAGTAACCGCTGAAGCATAACGCTGCCACTCCGAACGCTTATGCACAAGCTCGCGCGCACCCTTGTCGGTGATGCGATAATATTTGCGCTTGCGCCCGGTCTCGCTCTCTTGCCAATAACAGCTGAGCAGCTTCTCCTTCTCAAGCGAATGCAGGATCGGGTAAAGCGTGCCCTCATTAAGAGAGAAGACCTGCTCAGAACGCAGCGCGATCTCCCTGATGATCTGATAACCATACATGTCCTGTTCGCCAATCACACTGAGCACCAAATAGGATGTACTACCTTTTATAAGTTCTTTGCTAATTCTCATCTCACCAAGTCCTTCCTGAGATCATCGTTTTGTATCCGCTATTTATGATCATTATCGATTCCTTTTTGCTTACATGCAGGAATAATCGAAGTTTATACCTAGATTATCTATGCATAGAATATCAATGCATAAAACAGCTGTCAATAGTAGATACAATACCATTGGCCGTCTGGTTGAAATCCAATTTGACATATTAATCAATAAGTTTTATGATATATATGTCATAATAATGAATTGAAGGAGAGTGCAGGTGTTTGAAATTGTTTATTATCGGTTTGAAGATGGTCAGGCCCCTGTCGAAGATTTCATTGACACTCTAGAAGTAAAAATGCAGGCAAAAGTATTCGGCAGAAAATACAGAAATAAATACGAAAGTAGGTGACGATATGGATGACTTTGAAAAACATTTAAATAGAAAAATGCAAAACCCTGAATTCAAAGCGGCCTGGGAAGACTCAGAAGCGGAATGCAATTTGATTAGAGCAATGATTAAAGCGCGAAAATCGGTTGGTTTAACGCAAGAGCAGCTCTCAGCAAGAACCGGTATAGATCAGGCTATACTGAGCCGCATCGAAAACGGAAAGGCTAATCCCAGCATCGGAACACTTCAAAAACTGGCCAAAGGTCTTGGCAAACGACTTGTTATTGAGTTCAAGTAAAATCCCTGGACCGCTTCCCCACATCTGTAAAGTCTTTCGATCCACCAAATCGGCAGACTTTTTTATGTTCGCACAAAGATATACAGTACTCACATAAGCAGTAACCATGCACATTCAATCACATATTGGAGATAGTCTCATGACTGAGCTGAAAGCCAGAGGCTTTCGAACCTTTGAAGGATACCGAATAATGATTTATCTTGCTGTAGGCCGTCTTCATCTTTCTTACCCTTTACCGTTCTACACCTAAACTTTTCACGGAGTTAAGCAAAGAATCCAATTAAAAACCACCTTGACAAACAACCCTTTCGCCACTAAAATAGTAAAGCAACTGATTTATCAGTGTGCTATATTCCTTGCCGGACATATTGCTATTTGACAAGGACATATGTAAACGGAGGAGTACCCAAGAGGCTGAAGGTGAGGCTTTGCGAAAGCTTTAGGCGTGGTAACTCGCGCGAGGGTTCGACTCCCTCCTTCTCCGCCAAACAATCCGTACACTTTTGAACGGGGCGTACGGTATGAAACTTAATAGGTTTTGCCTGGGAGGGCATCGTTTAGGAAGCTAGATGATGTCCTCTTTGGCGTTTTCAAGCAGATTGCCGATAAACCGGTAGTTTATGGTTATATCCTGATGCCGTTTGCCGTTCACTTTTCTCCCTTCACCGATCGTGATCGTATCAATCAACTCAAGGAGCGTCGGACGGTCCAGAGTCTTGATATCCATATACTGGCTGATCGTGTCCATCCATCTGTCGATGTCGTGGCTTTCGGCCTGAGCCTCGGACTGTTGTTCACGCACATTGTTTAGCGTCTTTTCCAGATCTGTCTGCTCAGCCAGATAACCATTCAAAAGTTTCTGGAAAACATTTTCCGGCAGCTTGCCTTCACATTTGTCCTCATACAGACGTTTGATGTTCGCGTCGATAACTGCCTCTCGATTCTCTGCTTCACTTAGCTGCTTATTGATGATCTTCATTGCCTGCTTCTGTGAGCTGTTGATGCCAGCGGTTAATTGCTGTTTGATCTTGTCCTTATCAGCTTTTGCCAGGATCGCGTGAATTTGAATATCTTTCAGAACGACGGCAGATAGCGTGTTTTCCTGGATATAATGATGCGTACAAGCTTTATCCCCGTTATTTACGTAGCATCTGCAGCGATACGATCCAATTGAAGGCCCATTTTTTCTCGTTTTGCCTGCGTAGATAAGTTTTGAACCACAATCTTCACAGCGCAAGAGACCGGCAAACAAACTTATCTGATTAGATTTATTTAGCTCCCTGATTATTTTTACCTTCATTCTCTTCTGGCAGCGATCCCACAAATCCCGATCAATAATCGCCTCATGCGTGTTCTCGACAACTATCCAGTTTTCAGGATTAACCGTTCGGCGTTTTTTATTTTTGAATGATATCACCTGCCGCTTACCTTGAATCATATTGCCGATATAAACTTGGTTTCGCAGCATACCCATGATCGTGGCACTGCCCCAATTGTTTTTATCGACCGGCCTTAGTGTCATACCGCTGCCATACTTGGCACTGTAAAACTTCGGTGTGTCGATACCTTCCCCATTCAGATTATCAGCGATTCGACGAGCTGAGTAACCAAACGCGTACTCATTAAAGATCCTGCGGATAACCTCGGCGGCAAAATCATCAACAACCAGTAGATGCCTGTCTTCCGGCGATTTTTTGTAACCGTATGAAGCATAGCTGCCGATAAATTTGCCCTGTCTGGCTGTCGCTCGCTTGACCTGTCTGACCTTCTTGGAGATATCACGCGGATACCACTCGTTCAGTACGTTCTTAAACGGTGCTATGTCGTTCTCTTCTTCGCGATGTGTATCGAAGCTGTCATTTATCGCTATGAAGCGAATACCATTTTCGACGAAGAACTCCTCAGTGTAATATCCTACCTTTGAATAGTTTCGTCCCAGTCTGGACAGGTCCTTGGTGATGATACAATCGATCTTGCCTGCTGATATATCATGAAGCAATCGCTTGAAATCAGGTCGGTTGAAGTTTGTTCCGGAATAACCATCATCAATGTATATTTCCCGTAAATTCCACCCCTTTTCTTTTACATAGTCAACGAGCATCTGTTTCTGATTGCCAATACTCATACTCTGCAGATTACCGTTGTTG
>JAAYFZ010000211.1 GCA_012727965.1 Clostridiaceae bacterium | reverse complement strand
GTCGATGCCTTCCATTCGAATTAGTTCACTCATGAATACAATCACCTCGATTCATTTTTCATTCTAAAGACTTTACGAAAAGTGATACATTGAATATCTGACTTTTGATGGGTAAATTTTCATTGTGTGGACATAGTTTGTACACAAATACTAACAGAATAGCAATAAAGGGTCAATCTATTTGTGAAACATTTACAAATAGATTGACCCTTTATTGCTTGTTTGCGTAAATTCACACGCGAAACGTTTTATTCTACTAGAGGAAAAACAAGCTTCTGATTTTCGGGTGCATACATATTTTCGCGATTAATCAGCACAGAATCTGTATAAATCAAGGGTTCAGCCTTGCTTGTCTGTAATAGTCCTACAGCTTGCTGTACACCAAAATATCCCATAGCGTATGGATTTTGAATAACAGTTGCCTCGAGAGTGCCACGATCGAGGTGGAGCACTTCTTCCGGTGTGAGATCTACGCCGAATAATCTGATCTTGCTTGCTGTGTCTGCTTGCTGCAGATCCAGGATAGCGCGACCGGCGCCGATGGTTGAGTGAGCATTTAAACCCACAACGACATTGATCTCCGGGTCTTTGGCTACATAATCAAGCACCAGCTCTCTTGCCAAGGATTCCTGAGAATTGCTATATACTATGTCCGCTATTTCAATACCGTTATATGCACTGACCGCTTCAAGGAAACCTTGTTGCCTGGCTTCGGCAGTACTTGTTCCAGCTACGAAGTTGACCAAAAGGACCTTGCCACGTCCGCCGACGGCCTCAGCCATCGCATTGCCGATCTTCGCCCCAACGGCAATATTATCAGTTTCGATTACAGAGCTTACGCCTGTGGCATCTACTCCTGAATCAATCGTGATTACAGGGATGCCGTAAGCAATCGCCTTCTTCACAGTATCTGCCAGCTTATAATAATCTGCTGCCGCCAATAGTATTGCATCAGGTTTGCGTTCAATCAACTGTTCGAGCATTTCAATCTGTTCATCAATTTCATTTTCTTTTTCCGGGCCATAGAAGCTGATGGTGGCATTAAACTCTTTACTGGCGGCTTCTGCTCCTGTTCGAACTGTTTGAAAAAAATCAGACTCTCTGGTTTTTACCAATACAGCTATATCCCAGGGTGTATTCTGTCGGGCAGTACAGCCGACTGATACAATTGACGGAAGCAAGATGATCAGTACAGCCAAACAACATAGTACATTTCTCATCGGGGAGCGGACAGTCTTGTCCGTTCTATACAGCTTCATTTTCACTCAGTATCACCCCCGGTCGTTTTTGGCAGCCAGACATCTACAATTGTTCCCTCTTCAAGCTCAGATTTAATTTCCAATCCATACTGTTTGCCGAAATAGAGCTGGATTCGCTGATGTACATTCTTCACTCCGATACCTGAGCTGCGGCTGGGATTAATTTCGAAGATCTTGGCCAGTACATCTGGAGGCATACCCAGGCCATTGTCGCTTACGCGCATCAGAACACTATCACCATGATCTCTGACTTCGACTTTTATAAGTCCATGATCGACGGATTTTTCAATACCGTGATGAATAGCGTTTTCTAATATAGGCTGAAGTACGATTTTGACAGTTTTGCATTTTAAGGCACTATCGTCGGCCTCGAATACATAATCAAAACGATCCTTATATCTTATGCTCTGGATGATCAGATAATTTTCGGCATGGCGCAGTTCGTCTGCGATCGTGATCAGATCATGGCCGCCGCTGATGCTGAGCCGGAAAAAACGAGC
>JAAYFZ010000210.1 GCA_012727965.1 Clostridiaceae bacterium | reverse complement strand
GTACGAAGCCGTTACCGTCTTCAGCATCAACATATGTGAAGCCTTTGATACCGCCATGGATAGCTTCGAGGCCGTCTGGGCTGGACATCCAGTCCATAAGCATGATTACTCTTTCCTGTTTGGCAGGATCTGTTGTGCCGCAAGCAAATGCACGTCCGCTGCCGAAGTATGGATCTGATGGCTGATAAACATTCATATCATTCATCGGAACCATCATGTAGTTTTCGCCCTTGTTGCCACGCTCAGTTGTGTTCCAGAAACCCTGCTGCCAATCATTCCAGATCAGGAAGGCTCTCTTGGAATTGAACTTGCCATTAACTGAATCCCAGTTCTGTGTACCTGAATCAGGATCGATAACACCGGCCTGATTAGCGTCGAAGTAGAACTGAAGAATCTTCTTGTAAGCGCCTGCATCGTCTGTAAGATCAACCATGCTGCCGTCTGTACCGAGAAGAATTGAACCATTGACTTCCTGGCCATACCATTTTGTCAGCTGATTTACATTCTCCATTGAAGTTCCGTCCCAATCCGGCCACAGTGTGATACCATAGCTTGGATCACCGGCTTCGTTGGTAGGATGATTTTCCTGCATTGTCTTAAGGAGTGCAACCAGGTCAGTAGTATCCTTAAGTTCCGGAGCACCAGCTTCGTCGTAATAGTCCCAGGGAACTGTAGGCGCGACGCCTGGTATCGTAGGCGAGAAGGTTGTCGGGCTTGTATTTGTCATTTCACAAGGCCATGCATAGTATGAGCCTTCATCAACACCGTCGAGTGATGAGTTGTAAACATCAAGCTGTGTTTTATACTCTTCAAAAGATGTCAGACCCTTCATGCCTTCTGTAATGTCAACAACAAGACCTGATTTGATTGATGATTGAATATCCGCATTATCCAATATGATCAGATCGCCAAGGAATCCAGATGCAGCACGAGCTGCGAAGATATCGGCACCTGCTACCTGAGGTGCAATTATGTTAAGAGTTACATTTAACTTCTCTTTGAGCAATTTAGCAGTCCAGCCTATCTGCTCGCCCTGGAAGTTTGCTGGCTGTGAGTAAACTTCGAGAACCATTGGCTCAAGCTCACTGTTGCCGCCGTCTGTTGTTTCTCCACCGCCATCTGCGGTTGTTGTCTCTCCACCGCCGTCTGTAGGAGCAGCTGTGGTTTCGTCTGTTGTCGCAGGGTTACAGGCTGTAAACAGCATTGATACTGCAACCATGATCGCCAACAATACTGTCAGCTTCTTAGATAGTTTCATCTTCATTTTCCTCCTTCGGTATTGTGTATTGTTTTCACCTCAGTCAACACTTGCTTGCGGATAGTGTGTCATGAGGGTAGCAACCTAATTATTATCTGAGCACCTTATGTCGTCAGCCTTTTACCGCACCGATCATGATGCCCTTGATGAAGAATCTCTGGAAGATCGGATAGACCATCAAAATAGGCAGAGCAACGATTATCGTAACTGTCATTCTGATAGAAGTCTGAGTCTGCGTATTTGCAGCCATTGATTCAGCACTGCCAGCTGTAGCATTGATAATTGATGCCAGCGACTGAGATGACTGTAAATATCTGTAAAGAACAAACTGGAGCGTATAGTATTTTTCCTGCGTCATCAGCAACAGTGTGTCCTGGAAGGAGTTCCACTGTGTAACCGCTGAGAAAATAGCGATCGTCGCCAGAATCGGTTTAGCTATCGGCAGCATGATCCTGAAGAAGACCATTAGTACACCAGCGCCGTCGACTTCTGCGGCTTCTTGCAGCTCACCGGGAATAGACTCAAGATAAGTTTTGGTCAGGATGATATAAAATGGTGATACGACCAACGGCCAAATATATCCCCAGAAATTGTTTGTTAGACCAAGGTTCATCATGGTCAGGTACCAGGGAATGATACCTGCGTTGAAGTACATTGTTACAATAACGAATCTATACCAAACTTTCCGCTTCCACATTGTCTTCCTTGAGAACATATAGCCAAGGTACGCTGCAGTGAAAACAGTCAACACTGTACCTATTAATGTTCTGGAAACAGAAATATAGGCAGCCTGGCCAAGTCCAGGTATTTTAAATGCATCTATATAGTTCTGAATATGTATTTGCATTGGAAACCAGATGACTCTGCCGCTTTCACTCAGCTTATTATCACTGATCGTGTTGATGAATATGTAATAGAACGGATACAGACATATAAATGTGAAGGCCCCTGATATGATGTATATGATGACATCAAGGATACGGTCACTGACTGAATTGTTTTTGATTTTATTCTTTTTATGATCTATCTTCAGCTGTTTCTTCTGTGAAATCATTTCCATACCTCCTCAAATAATGCTTTCTTTGCGAACGAGTTTAGAGAAACCATTTGCTCCGAACAGGAGAACCAGGCTGACTATACTCTTAAGCATACTGAGTGCGGTTGACACAGAATATACCGGCGGTTTGCTCGTGGACAGATTATAAACATAGAGGTCAAGAACCTGTATATACTCTCTGTTCCAGGAATTCTGGAAAACGAAATACTGTTCCATACCGTTGTTGAGAATGTTTGAAATGTTGAGCAACAAAAGTACGAAGAAGGTCGGCAAAAGACCAGGAATTGTTATATAACGGATACAATGAAGTCTGTTTGCGCCATCAATTCTGGCGGCTTCATAAAGCATGTCATCTATACCGCTTATCGCTGCGATATACATAATTGCTGCCCAGCCAAGATTCTTCCAAGTCAGCCAGAGCCACATTTTTATCCACATATTATCTGCTGATTTCATGAAGTTGATCGGCTGTGTAGTAATACCCCAGTCCATAAGCACACTGTTTAACATGCCATTGTTGCTCATGAGCAGGAATGCTACTGAATAAACAAGAACCCAGCTGATGAAGTTTGGTATCGTCGTAACCGTCTGAACGAACTTCTTATACTTAACAACTCTGATCTCGTTGAGCATGATTGCAAAAAACATCGGCAGCCACGAGAAACCAAGAGCTATTCCGCTCATGGCAAAAGTATTGCGCAGAACTTGAACTGTCTGCCTGATATATGATTTGTTCTGGAATAATACCCTAAACCATTTCAATCCCACAAAAGAATCCCATGAGAAAGGTAATGGCGGCTGATAGTCGTAAAATGCGTAGATCCAGCCATAAAGAGGGTAGTAAGCGAAGATGCCAACTAGAAGGATAAAGGGAGTAATTAACAAAAATTCTTTGAAGCCTTGCCGCTTCCTTCTGCTGCTTAATATTTTCATAAACACCATCCCGCCAAATATTAGTAAAATTTAGCACAGTAATTACATGCCCTGAATCATATCATCAAACACTATAATTTATTATGCTTTTCGTATAATCTCAGAGATTATGACAACCATCAACTTGTGCTATGTGTATATGCTAACGTGATATGGACTGATAAACAATGAAGTATCAATCACAAAATGTGACAAATTGGAATCAGAAACTGATCTATCTTCATGTAGACATCATAAACAAAGGCATTCAATAAAACTTGAATACCTTTATAACAATTGCACATTTATAATAATTTCCGATGTAGTTAAGCTATTTTACTATCATAAGTATATATGTTATATTTTCACATCACTGACATTACTTCCAAAATAAGACGCTTGATAATTATCGTCAAATACTGATTAGATATCTATTCGATATCTTCGTATGTCTTACTCTTAATATTAGACTTACTGACTCTATAATTGCGAGGCGTCATGCCTGTCATCTTCTTAAACTGACGAAAGAAATGCTCTGGGTTCCGATAGCCACAGCGGGTTGCTATTTCAGAAATGCTTATACTACTTGTTATTAAGTGTTTCTTGGCCATATCTACCCGGCTCCTGATAACATCTTCCATGCAGCTTATGCCAAAGGCAGCCTTATAGGATGCCTCAAGATAGCCAGTGCTGATGTTAAGTTTTTCTGCCATCATGGCAAGATTCCAATTAATTTCTGGTTTCGCGAAAATTTCTCTTCGCAAGTCGTTTACATCTCTGATCATCAGTGATTTGTTACCTGGCTCATTACTCTCGATCAATTTATAAAACATTACCTGTATGAGCTTTCTGATTATCGGATCCTTATAGTCGCCTGCTCTCTCATGTTCGATCGCGACAAGCTGAAACAGTCTATGCATAAAAGCAGGATCATTCATTTTCATTGGAACGCCTGTTGGCAAGACAGTCTCAGTGACAAACAACTCATCTGAAATAAACATTGCCCAATCATTGGCGAACCTATTATCGTTTGCTCTGTAATATATTCTCTGATGAGGCTTATAAAGAAAAATCGTGTTAGGTGGACACTCTTCATATTTTTCACCGACAAGAAAGATAGCAGGAGTTTGCGTCATAAGTATAAGCCAGGAATCTAGACCTTCTGGTATATCAAATTTAAAATCGGCTCTATGTGATGCATCATATTCAGAATATATAACTTCAACCATTTCATCCCTCCGAATACTAAGAGTCTTATGCCATTTCTTGTCACTATTATATGTCAAATTACACAGTTTAACAAACTAAAACTCAGAACATCTTAATGCTGTTCCACGAAAAACTTAAACCTCCCTGCTGGCCAACCACTTGATCGACCTTATATCCTGCTCCTTGAAACCGATGTTCTTATATGGCTTCACAAGCTTCGTTAATTGATCAAGCTCGTCGAATCCAATTCGTTAAACTTTTATTCATAATAGTAACAGCAGTTTCCGAGAAAATACACCAGCAGCAGTAAAATTAACTCACTAAGTTTCTATCAACCTGATAGGCAATCAATTGTCATATTCTGATCATAGGAATTCTACAAGGAGACACGAATATGAAGACTTTTACAGATTATCTGAATACAATTGAAGACCCTG
>JAAYFZ010000209.1 GCA_012727965.1 Clostridiaceae bacterium | reverse complement strand
TTTATGGATCAATTCGACAAGCATCATATCAGGATCGAATGTCTGCGTTTCCATGAATATGGAGTCAGTAAATGGGCAGCGATCGGCCAGACTTATAAGCTAGATGATAGTGCGCGCATTAAGACAGAGCAGCTGACTAACTGGCAGGATACTTTGCGCGATGTTGGCTGGCAGATCGTGGCGACATAAATCACAAGTAAATGAATAGATAAATAAATGTGCTAAAAGGGGATAATTATATGAACCATTTAAGTGATAACAAATATTCGAAGGCGCCCGCTGAGTCGTCTGATCAGGGAATACCGCTCGAGAGCCTGTACTCGCCTGAGCAACTTGAGCATCTCGCTCATTCGCTCTTCGCAGAGGAGAAAGCCCGCGGTCGTCTTGATGGCTGGTTTCTGGCAAAAGAGCTGCAGGCCGAGTCTGATCGTGAGAATGCCGATCGTCCGGCAACTGTCCGGGCTGCCTTATCGCTGCGCGAGATCGCAAGGCATCTGCCGCTTGAGCTTAGCGACAATGCCGTCTTCGCAGGAACACAACGCGATGCTTTTGCCAGGAGTTATGCATTGATCAATCCAACCTTCGAGGTTGAGACCTTCAGCGGATATTGTGATCCGACTGCGGTTTACAACGATATTGAGCCGAATCAGGAATTTAGCCATGAACGTATCGAGGCCATGCGCGAGCAGATGAAGCAGCATCCTTTTGTCGAAGCGCTTGATCGGACTTACAGCGCGGTCGAGGATTATACCGGTGAGGTCAGCTTCTTCATTGAGCAGGTCACCGGTCATGTGATTCCGGATCTACGTCCACTTCTGGCCGGAGGAACAGTGGCTGCGAAAGCGCGTCTCCAACAGTCCTTGGCGACTGAGCAGGATCAGAAAAAACGCGACAATTTCGAGGCGATGATGATTTCACTCGAGGCCGTCGAAATTCTGGCGCAGCGCTACTATGAAATTACCATGGCAAAAGCCGGGTCAACCAGCTTGAGCCCATCCAGAAAAGCGCAGCTGCTTCGTCTGGCCGATTCACTTGAGCATGTGCCGCAGCAAGGTTCGCGTGATCTTTTTGACGCGATTCAGAGTTTCCTGCTGATCTGGCAGGTAATGTGTCTCGAGCAGGCGCCCAATCCATTTGCCTTCTCAGTTGGTAATGCTGACCGAATATTTGAGCCTTATCGTGCCAAAACAGAATTAAGCCGCGAACAGGCAGCCGGCCTGCTCAAGAACTTTTTGGTCTTCTTCAATGTTGGTGACCGCAGCTGGGCAATCTCGCAGAACATCTTAATCAGCGGCCGCGACACAGAGGGTAGTGATCTGACCAATCTCAGCAGCTATGCTCTTCTCGATGCCTATTATGCTATGAATCTGCCGCAGCCGATTCTCTCGGTCAAGCTTCATCGCAATACTCCGCGTGAGCTCTACCGTGAGCTTGGACGTTTCTTCTTCACGCCAGGCACACTTACGCCTTCGCTCTTCAACGATGACTCGCTGTTCGAGGTGCTCGGCCGCTCTGGCGTTGATAAGCAGGATCTGCCTGATTATGCAATTGCCGGCTGCCAGGAGCCTCTGATCATGGGCCGCGACAATGGCAATACAACTAATAGCTGGCTTAATCTGGCCAAGATTCTTGAGCTGGCTCTTCATAATGGCCGCTCAGCACTTACGGGAGAGGTAATGGGTCCAGAAGACCAGTTTACGAATACAACAGATCAGGATGAATCGCTGATTCGTTTGCGCAACCTTCGACCACTCTTCGAGCAGCGCCTGCGCTTCTATGTTGAGAAAATGGCTGATGCCGCAAATGGAGCCACACGTGCGCTTTCACTGCTGCCTGTGCCTTTTCTCAGTACGATGATGGGTGGTCTTGAGAGCGGCTATGATATGAGAGATACCGAAGATCAGGGTACGAAGTACAATGGCGCCGGCTGCCTGATTCATGGCCTGGCAGTGGTTGCTGACTCGTTGGTCGCGATCGATCATTTTCTGGCGTCAAGACCAGAAGAGGCATCTCATCTTGTTGAAGCTTTAGGCAGAGATTTCAAAGGCGAAGATGACGAGGCTCTGCGCCAGTTCCTCGCTTCCTGTCCGAAATTCGGCAATAATGATCCCGAGCCTGATCAGGAAGCGGCCAGGTTAACTGAGCTTGTTTCCGATATTGTTGCGGCGCAGACGAATGATTTGGGCAATCCTTTCCGACCTGACTATGCCAC
>JAAYFZ010000208.1 GCA_012727965.1 Clostridiaceae bacterium | reverse complement strand
TAGAAATACTATCTACATCCCTGAGCCGGTAGAGTGATCTATAGCTCTCAGATGAATCAGCGAATATTTGCTCGACCATGGCTTCACCGTCAGGAAGAAGTGAAATTGCCATATAGAGTATATTACAGGCAGTGTCCATGGCATTTAGCAGATCATCCGGATGCGAAACAAAAATATCAGCCAATCTGGAAAAAGACTTGTTAAGCGCTGCCATGTCCATCTCTTCAAAGGCTTTTGAAATCGATTGACGCAGAGTCTGCAGGGAAATTATATAATCAGATGTACTTACACTATAATCATCATAGAAGGCAACCGTACTATCACCAACCTGACGGCAGCAGTGCTGACTCTGTCGGTAGCTGATATCAAGCCGACGCAAATCATCAACGGTTTTGCCCACGATCGAGCGCAGACTTACACTCATATAGCGATAGAGCAGGTCCGACGTCTGAATCAAAGCTTCTCTGATAAGTGCTTTGTAATCATTATTGATTACGGTTTCATCGAGACAGAATACAATTGAAAAATGCCACATATCGAGCGGAACCACGTAACAAGGCAGATATCTGCAGATTGTCTCGCGCACGAGCTGCATCACACTGGAGTATAGAGAAAAAGGTTTGTCAGATCCGGAGCATTCATCATTTTGCATAACCGAGCAGGTTGCTACTGCATACGCCTCCGCTTTTTGATCTATATCCAGATCTCTTCTCTGAACCTGATAGTTTTCTTCACCGTCAAAAAGATTGTTAAACAGACGGATGAAAAACTTCTCTCTTAGAGCCTGCATATTGCTGCGTACTAAAACCTGCTGGCCCGGATGCATTCTTCTTTGCTTATCCACAGCTTCGATTGCATTTCTGATTGCTTTGCTCAGTGTTTTTTCATCCAGCTCCAATTTCACAAGATAATCGAGCGTCTGCGCCTGTATAGCCTGGCGTGCATATTCGAAATCCTCATAGCTTGTCAGAATAATAAAGGCCGGAACCTCTCCATACTTATCCTTAGATTCTTGTGCTAACTGAAGCCCATTTTTGATTGGCATTTTTATATCGGTGATAACTATATCGGGCTTATTTTCTTCAATAAGCTCAGCTGCTTTTTGGCCGTTACGTGCTATTCCGACAATTTCTATGCCCATGGCTTCCCAATCAAGCATCGACTGTACTCCGACGCAGACCAGCGGCTCATCATCGGCAATTATAAGCTTATACATTACCACCCTCCTGTTTATTTTTAGTATGATCCAGAATATTTTCTCCGCAACCTTTTCTATTCACGGATGAATCAAACAATGGAACTCTGATAGTCATTTTCGTAAACTTATCAGGCTCACTCTCTATATTGAGCCCATACTCTGAACCAAAAACATTACTTACACGTTGATGAACACTACGCAAGCCAACTGATAATTGTTTTGAATCTGGCGTTTCCGAGGTATCCCAGTCCATATTGCTAAGTGCCTCCGGATCAATTCCGATACCGTCATCCCAGATAGATATACTGGCTTTTCCATTATCTTCAGAGATATGAAGCTCAATTTTGCCACGGCCTTTAGGTTCAATGCCATGGAAAATCGCATTTTCCATCAGAGGCTGCAGTACGAATCTGGGTAGACAGCAATCGAGCAGCTTATCATCTTCGATATATTTATCAAAACTGACGGTTCCTCCATAGCGATACTTCAAAGTCATGAAATAATCATCAAGCAGGGCAATTTCATCTCTTAGCGGCACGACCTTGCGCTGATCCTTGGACACAGTTTTCAAAAGTCGTGACAATGCAGTGGTCATTTCTGCTATACCATCAGCCTTCTGAAGTGTTGCCATCCATTTGATCGCACCAAGTGAATTATACAAAAAATGTGGATTGATCTGACTTTGAAGCATTCGGTATTCCAGTTCTTTTTTGTTTTGCTCACTAGCCAGCCTGGTTTCCATTAGTTCCACTACATCGTGTGATAATTGATTGATGCCATGTCCAACTGCGCCGATTTCACTGTCAGATTCTATATTAGGATCATGTGAGAAATCACCCTCAGCAATTTTTTTCAGTTTCCTGCTTATTCTGGCGACCGGCTGGCTGATAGCACGGTTCAATGTCAAAATGGCCAGAAGCGAAAGCAGAAGGATAAGACAGCATACTCCTATAACCAAAGGCAGCCAGCTGCCTGCTGGCGGCAGGGCACTTCCATGATCAGATAACTGCGTTAGCGTAAGCCCATCTCTTATCCGGCAGCTGACCGCATCGAGATTTCTACCATCAGGGTCATCAATTGTGCCGATGATTTGCCCCTCTTCTACATAATTGTATTTCTTGCTGACCTGAATATCTCCAATTCTATCTGTCAGAACAAATCCGTCTTCGGTAATCTTATATGACTTGTCGTTTATGGTAAGATATAGTACCGCTCCATCTTCAAGCTTATATCCTTTCAGGTTATCAGTAATAACTCGGGTATTAAGCGCAATATATACTGTACCAATAACATCACGTCCGCCGGGAATATAAACAGGTGCTAGTATATTTACTACCTCAGAACTACGCTGAGAAAATGGATCCGCTGATATATCATAAATATACGCGCCATTTTTCAATTCGTATTTTGCCATTAGAGACTCAGTGTTTTTACTTAGGAAGGGCAGCGAACCGCCTGTAGTACGTCCGGTTTGCAGCAGCCGGCTGCTGTCATCGTTGCTAATAACAACAACCCGGTCCATATACTCGTATGTCCTTTTATTGGCCCATTCTTCTTGAAGTCTCTCATAAGTTCTGACAGCTAATACAGGATCATAACGAGCAACCAGATATCTAGCTGGTGGATTAGCACCAATGCTGCACCAGTTCGCTAATGTAAATGCATCTGTTAGGTCCCGTTCAATATTTCTTGATATAAGTTGTTGATTAAATCCTATTGATTGTACACTTATACGCAGCTGATACTGATAAACTAAATAATAGCTGAAAGAAATGACCAGAGTAGAAACAGCCAGAGCGAAACAAAGCATCAAAGCTACTGTATATGCTTTCACTGTTTTCAGCCAACTTCTCAAGGGAAACCCTCCGTGTAGAAATATCTTAATACATATGCAGTATACACTGAATCTATATCTTTTTGATTTCACCGATACCTTTAGTGATAATATTACATATATTTCTAATATTTTGGCAACTTTTGTGGAATATGTAGTGTTGTTATGTATAAAATATATCTTTAGCTAAGATGATTCCATTCTTAAGATTGGATTGCAAAGATAGAATGAGACCAGGATAACCTGCATAACGAATGCAGGCTTACATTATAAGGAGGAAACCTAAATGAAGAAGGCACTATCGCTATTACTGGCACTCATGCTCATTCTATCCCTGGCTGCCTGCGGCGGCTCGGATGAGACAACAGGCACGACTGCTGCCACAGAGGGAAACACTACTGAGGCAGAGGCAGAAACCACCGCCGCTCCTGAGAGCAGCGATGAGACTGAAGCAGAAGCAGAACCGGTTACTCTGAAATGGGCTCTGTGGGACCTTGATCAAACAGCCTATTACAAAGCAATTATGGATGCTTATAAAACAGTCGCTCCAAACGTTACAATTGAGCCTACTGATTTGGGCAGTGCTGACTATATGAATATGCTTCAGACACAGCTGGCCGGCGGTTCAGATTTTGATGTTGTAACAATCAAAGATGTTCCAGGCTATGCCAATCTTGTTGCTCAGGATCAGCTTGAGCCACTTAACGCATTTATTGCCGAAGCAGGAATAGATACAGCACAATATGGCGGCACAACTGATCAGGTCACAGTCGAAGGCGAACTCTATCAGCTCCCCTTCCGCAGTGATTTCTGGGTCGTTCTTTATAACAAAGATATATTCGATAGTCAGGGAGTTGACTATCCTGACAATGACATGACTCTTGAAGAGTATGACGAAATAGCACGTAAACTGGTAAACGGCGAAGGTAACGAGAAGGTATATGGCGCACATTATCATACATGGCGCAGTGCGGTTCAGCTTTTCTCTATCCTCGACGGTAAACACACTGTTGTCGACGGTACATATAGTTGGATGGCTCCATACTATGAAATGATTCTTAAGCAGCAAGATGACGGTATCGTTATGGATTATGCCACAGCAGTATCTACCTCAAGCCATTACCGCGACCTGTTCTATAACTCAAACATCGCAATGATGAACATGGGAACGTGGCAGATCGGTTCACAGATCATGGCAGTTGCTGATGGAACTACAGATGTTGCAAACTGGGGCGTTGTAAAATACCCTCATCCAGATGGAATCGAAGCCGGAACAACACTCGGAACGATTACTGGCGTAAGCGTTAGCAAAAATGCTCCTAACAAGGAAGCAGCACTTGATTTCATCGGTTGGCTGAGCGGCCCTGAAGGCGCAAAGGTAGTAGCTGGCACAGGTACAATACCTGCAATACACACAGCTGCAGTCATGGATTCAATAACCAGTCTTGACGGTTTCCCAGAGGATCAAAACAGCAAAGACGCTTTACAGACAGCTAAGGTTTATCTTGAAATGCCAATCCATCCACAAGCAGGCGAAATCGAAGTAGTTCTCAACGAAGAGCATACTGAAATCATGACCGGCGCGAAGAGCATTGAAGATGGTCTGGCAGCCATGGAGAGACGCGTAGCTGAAATTATTGGCTAATCTGATTTTACTATCTTAATTATGTTCGATCCGACATAGAGACGGGGCGAGCTCATGCCCGCCCCGTACTCTTAATATATTTCTATACAGAAAGGAAGAGAAATTGTGAAAGACTCTTCTACCACTGCTGATAAAAAAATAAAAAAATCTTCTAAACTCGGTTCACGCAACAATCTGGTAGCATATTCATTTATTCTACCGAACTTCATCGGCTTCGCAATATTCACCCTTGTCCCTATGATTTTTTCTTTGGTCCTTTCTTTTGCAAAATGGAAGGGAACCGGCAAAATAGAATTTGTCTGGCTGGATAATTTTACCAGATTATTTCGCGATGAAGCTTTCATACGGGCTCTGTTCAATACAGTAATCTATACATTGTTTACAGTACCTGGAACTATGGTCGCGGCTCTTGCCCTGGCAATGCTTCTAAACTCAAAAATCAAGGCAAGAAACTTGTTTCGAACCGTTTATTTCTTCCCTTATGTTGCTTCGCTGGTTGCTGTCGCTACTGTATGGAGATTTATGTTCAGCCCACAGGTCGGACCAATCAATATGCTGCTTTCACAAATCATGGCCGAAGGCAGCACCATGCCCGCCTGGACCAGCGCGCCCGGTCCTGCGATGTTCCTCGTAGTATTCTTCTCTGTTTGGAAAAACATGGGCTACTATATGGTTATCTATCTAGCCGGTCTCCAGAACGTAAATACTGAATTGTATGAGAGTGCCGCACTTGACGGAGCAAATGACTGGCAGCGTTTTAAGCATGTGACGATACCTCAGATATCGCCGACTACTTTTTTTGTACTAATGATGCTGGTCATATCTTCATTCAAGGCTTATGACATTTTCCTGAATCTATTCGCTGGTGGCGACAATCAGCTATCAAGCTCAACGCGTGTCATCGTCTACCAGATATACAATACTGCATTCCGCGGTCTCGACTACGGATATGCAAGTGCTATGTCAATTATTTTGTTCTTGATCGTGCTGATCGTCACACTTGTTCAGTTCAAAGGCGAGAAAAAATACGGCAGCGGCCAATAATAGGAGCGCATTTTATGGTAGGAAAGAAACAAGGCACTCTGCCTTTTAAAATATTGATGTATATAATCTTAATTACGCTTTTGGTGGTCACGCTAGTGCCTTTTGCCTGGATGATATCAGCCTCGCTCAAGGCAAACAAGGATGTGTTCAATTTCCCAATGGAGTGGATCCCAAGTCAGCCGCGCTGGCAGAATTATTCTGAGATCTGGACACGAATCCCTCTCATGACATTTCTGCTTAATACTTTCAAGCTTTCGGTCATTGTAACCTTCCTACAGGTCCTGACATCAAGCTTCGCAGCTTATGCTTTTGCCAAGCTGAGATTTAAGGGACATCATGCTCTGTTTCTCGCGTATATCGCGACAATAGCAGTTCCATGGCAAGCATATATGGTGCCTCAGTTTATAATGATGAGCAAAATGGGACTAAACAATACTCATCTGGCAATTATCTGCCTGCAGGCTTTCTCAGCTTTTGGCGTCTTCATGATGCGCCAATTCTACATGAGTATCCCGACAGACCTCTGCGAAGCAGCGCGCATCGACGGCCTCTCAGAATATGGCATCTGGCTGAGAATCATGCTGCCCAATTCTAAGCCTGCGATAGCAACACTCGTAATCTTCACCTTCGTCAACACCTGGAATGATTTCCTGGGACCAATGATCTATCTTACAAAAACTGAATTGAAAACTATTCAGATCGGTCTGCGTATGTTTACAACACAGTACACTTCTGATTTCGCTCTGATCATGGCTGCCAGCGTAGTTGCACTTATCCCTGTTCTAATCTTCTTCTTGTCCTTACAAAAACAATTTGTTCAGGGAGTAGCTTCCACGGGAATCAAGGGGTAAGCCTATGAGTATTAGACTTTTTGAAAACATTGAGCAAATAAGCTCCGAAGATGTCACCCTGGCACTGCAAACTGCGGTCGCTCAGGCGAGACGAAATCTACCTGTTTTTACCTACAGATGCCAAAATCATTCAAGCGCGAATAATTTCTATCCAGACTGCGATAACAATCAATGGACCTGTGGATTCTGGCCCGGACAGATCTGGCTTGCCTATGAGTACACCTATGATACTGTATTTCGAGATTCCGGAGACATTCTGGTAAAAGACTTCCTCAATCGCATTATCAGCAAGATCGAGGTTGATCATCATGATATGGGCTTCCTCTATACTCCAAGCTGTGTTTCAGCCTATATGCTTACTGGAAATGAGGAAGCACGAACAGCAGCCCTGCTGGCAGCCGATCAGCTAATGAGCCGCTTCCAGCAAACAGGTGAGTTTCTACAGGCCTGGGGAGCTATGAATGCAGACGAAAATTATAGATATATTATTGACTGTCTGCTTAATCTGCCTCTTCTATACTGGGCAGAACGCGAGACTGGTGATGAAAAATATGCAGATATCGCTATGCGGCATACGAGAACATGTTTGAAATATTCTATCCGCAGTGACGGCAGTACTTTTCACACTGTTTTTATGAATAAAACGACCGGAGAGTTCGAGCGCGGAGAGACTTGTCAGGGTTATAGCCATGATTCCAGCTGGGCCCGCGGTCAAGCCTGGGCAATATATGGCACTGCGCTTAGCTATGCCAACTCAGGTATGAAGCATCACTACGAGGCTTTTGCCAATGTATTAGCATTTTATCTCAGCAGACTTCCGGCAGATATGGTTCCCTGCTGGGACCTGATATTTAGCGACGGAGATGGTGAACCGCGAGATTCATCTAGTGC
>JAAYFZ010000207.1 GCA_012727965.1 Clostridiaceae bacterium | reverse complement strand
GGCTCGGCTGTTGCCAATGTTCTCTTCCTGATTTTACTGGCTGTTGGCATCATATACCTCAGAATCACGCTGAAAGGAGAAGATAAACGATGAACAGCAATAGTTTAGGCAAGAAAAAAGATGTCTTATTCTCTTTCCTTTCCATCATTATTCTATGCTTTCTGCTTTTTCCACTTTTTTGGATACTGGTTACATCATTTAAAACCGAACAGGAAATATTTCAGATACCTCCTACATTTTATCCGCATATTCTCAATACTAAATCTTATGTCGCTCAGCTAGAGACCGGCGATTTCAATATGTTTCATTCCTTCGGCAACAGTCTTCTGATATCTTCTGGAGCTGTGGTTATTGCAGTGCTTCTGGCTGTACCGGCCTCATATGCTATTGCGAAATACAGGTATAGGGGTCGAAAAAGCATGCTTCTGTTTTTCCTTGTTACGCAGATGCTGCCTGTTTCGGTTCTTCTGACACCGATGTTTATAATGTTCAAGGGCATGCATGTTTACAATACATGGTGGGCAGCGATACTGGCTGACGCAACAATCGGTATACCGTTTTCTGTACTGATACTCAAGAATTATTTTGCCTGTATCCCTGGCGAGCTCGAAGAAGCAGCCTATATCGATGGTTGTACCAGGTTGTCGTCTTTTGTCAGGGTATTGATACCGGTTGCTAAGCCAGGTGTAATTGTCTGTACAGTTTTCTCATTTCTCTATGCCTGGGGCGACCTCGCTTATGGCATGACATTTATCTTAGATCAGCAAAAAAGACCAATTACAGCTGGTATTTTTAACTTCATGGGTCAATATGGGACTAAATGGAGCTACCTGACTGCCTTCGCTGTTGTTACAATAATACCGGTTGCACTTATATTCATCTTTATGCAGAAATATATAATAGCAGGTATGACAAGCGGTGCTGTGAAAGGATAGGTGATCTGTGATGCTAAGGATCGAGAACAATCGGCTGATATTCAACTATGACGCGGAAGAAGTCTCTGTAGAGGCCTGGGGCCGGGACGGTGTAAGGATAAGAGCCTGTAAATCTGCCGTCATGCCTGATGAGAACTGGGCACTATTGCAGCCTCCAGTCATCACGGTACCTTCAGTAGTTGTTTCGGATGGCGCTGGCACACTGACGAATGGACAAATATCCGTCCATGTTACACATGACGGGCGTATCGAGGTCACGAATGCTAAGGGTAAGACTATTTTGCGCGAATACTGGCGAAACAGGCGTGATGTAACGCATCCTGATTGCAGTGCTCTGGAGGTTGAGGCAAGAGAGTTCAAGCCGATTATTGGCGGCAACTATCGCTTGACCTATCGCATTGATTCTCTGGATCGAAAAGAGAAAATATTCGGTATGGGACAGTATCAGCAGCCATATCTTGATCTTAAGGGTACAGATCTGGAAATGGCACATCGCAATTCTCAGGCAAGCATTCCATTTTTTGTATCTTCACTGGGTTATGGCATGCTCTGGAATAATCCAGCGGTCGGCAGAGCTGTATTCGGACATAATACGATGAGTTTCGAAGCAGAATCAACTAAGCTGCTCGATATCTGGCTGACTGTTGGTGATACACCAGCAGAAATCGTTGAGAAATACGCAGACATAACGGGAAAAGTCCCCATGATGCCGGAATATGGACTTGGTTTCTGGCAGTGCAAACTACGTTATCAGACACAAGAAGAGCTTCTTAATATTGCGAGAGAGTACAAGAAGCGCAATTTACCACTGGACGTGATAGTTGCCGACTTCTTCCATTGGCCCAAACAGGGTGATTGGCGCTTCGACTCGACCTATTGGCCGGATCCGGAGGCTATGATCAGCGAACTCAAGAGCATGGGTATCGAGCTGATGGTTTCAATCTGGCCGACAGTTGATTACGAGTCTGAGAATTTCCAGGAGATGCTGGAGCGCGGCTATTTGATCAGAACAGAGCGTGGCATCAGGATTGGCATGAACTTCGAGGGTGATACGATTCATTTCGACGCAACAAATCCCGGTGCCAGAGACTTCATCTGGGACAAGGCTAAGAAAAATTATTATCAGAAAGGTGTACGCTTATTTTGGTTGGATGAGGCAGAGCCAGAGTACACGGTCTATGACTTCGAGAACTATAGGTATTATCTGGGGACTGATCTTGAGATCGGCAATATCTATCCAGTCGAATATGCCCGGGCATTTTATGAAGGCATGGCGGCAGAAGGGCAGACAGATATTGTCAACTTACTTCGCTGTGCCTGGGCGGGTAGTCAGAAATACGGAGCACTGGTTTGGTCTGGTGATATTGCTTCAAGCTTCTCCAGTATGAAAAATCAGCTGACGGCAGGGCTAAACATCGGTATGGCCTGGATTCCCTGGTGGACTACAGATATTGGTGGTTTCCACGGCGGTGATCCCAATGATTCAGATTTCCGTGAGTTGTTTATCCGCTGGTTCGAGTGGGGGACTTTTTGCCCTGTTATGCGTCTTCATGGTGATCGCGAGCCCAAACAGCCACAATATGGCACGACAGGCGGGGCTCATTGCCGATCTGGAGCAGATAATGAAGTTTGGAGTTATGGCGGGGAAGCTTATGAAATCTGCTGTAAATATCTGGCTGTGCGGGAACAGCTTCGTGATTATACTAGACGACTAATGCAGCAGGCTCATGAGAAAGGCACTCCCGTTATGAGAACTCTGTTTTATGAGTTCCCGGAGGATAAGACCTGCTGGGAAGTTGAAGATCAGTATATGTATGGTGATGAATATTTAGTAGCTCCAATCCTTGAGCATGGTGCACGCAGCAGACAGGTATACCTGCCGGCAGGTCGAGCCTGGAAGGATTTCCACGGAGATCAGCAATATGAGGGCGGACAGTGGATAGAGGCAAGCGCGCCAATTTCGATAATTCCCGTATATCAAAAAATATAATAATGATAGAATAAGTATGACCGTTGCCTGCGAAAAGCTCATTTGTTAAGCACTAGCAAATGAGCTTTTGCCAATCGAGGGGGTATAGATGAGAAAAATCAGCCTTCGTAAAAAAATAATCAGCTTGTTTGTTCTGACATCAACGATGCCGATCATTCTGCTTAGCATGTTTACGTTTTACAATACATCTTCAACTCTCAGAAAAAACACAGAGGTACTGACGCAAACAAACCTTAGGCAGATGGCAAATAACCTGCAAATTAGCCTTGAGTCTTACGAAGATCTTCTATATCAGATATACACCAACGACGATGTTGTTTCCTGGGTAGATAATCTAAATAGTGAGAAGGATGTCCCGGTTACTGTAAATCAACTTCGAAGATATCTGCGAGGACTTCTCAATACCAAGGATCATATTCGTTCCATTACAGTAATCACCGATTCCGGCCAGCAAATTACATATGATCAGTTGACGCCAACTACCTATGACAATTCATGGATGAAAAACTACAGTATGCAAGAAACAGCTCTGTATGAGCAGATATCCTCTGATAATAAGATGCATATTTTGCCGACTGAATTTGGCACCAGATTTGCCAGTAGAGACTATTACCTGTTCCACATGGCTCACCGCGTAATTGATTACAGAGACCTCGAGAAGAAAAGTGCCGTAGTTATTCTCAGCCTCGACGAACAGTTTTTGCAAGATATTCTGAAGTCTGAGCAGGCGGATCGGGCTGGAGATTTAAACTACAACTATTTAGTAGGAGCAGAAGGCAGGATCATTTCCTATACCGACAAGGAAATGATTGGACTTGAGCTATATGAACAACAACCAGATATAGATGAACGCAGGGATGTTTATGTAAAACTTGCGGCTAAATCAGATGGCTTCGATCCGAATTATTCATCTATCTACACCCATTTTGACGAAAATCTCAACTGGGAAATCGTTCATGTAACAGAGCAGAGTGCCTACTTGAAGGGTTTGACAGAGCAGATGCTGATCATCGCCGTTTTGAGTGCTGCACTTCTGCTGCTTACAATATTGATAGTTTGGAGGATTTCAGGGCAGTTATCTGATTCGGTTATTTCTGTTGTTGGCGCCATGCGTAAGGCAGAAGCAGGTGACCTCGACGTAAGAATAGCCATCAAGGAGAAGATGCCGGTCGAGATTGAAACGATAGCGCAGCAATTCAATAATACGCTCAAGAAGCTAAAAGATGCACTGGCAAAAGAAAAGGAAGCCGGCGAGAAACAACGCCAGGCTGAGATAAGAGCGCTCGAAGCTCAGATCAATCCACATTTTATTTATAATACACTTGATACGATCAACTGGATGGCAATCGATAGAGATGAGTTTGATATCAGCAATGCCATAAATACACTAGCAACCATTCTCAGATACGCCATTTCTAACAGCAATGGCACTGTGACGGTCAGAGACGAAGCGGAGTGGCTGAAGAAGTATGTCTATTTACAACAATTTAGACTTAAAAATAAATTTGCCTGTCAGATCAATATAGCGCCGGATATCATGGGTTTTAAGATCCATAAACTGCTGCTGCAGCCTTTTCTTGAAAACGCGATAATTCACGGATTTGAAGGTGAGAGAGAACAATCTGTGCTTACAGTTGATATGGGTAAATATGGTGATAATGGTATCCGAATCACCATCGCGGACAACGGCAAAGGTATAGAAGAAAAAGTGCTTAACAAAATAAATCAGAGACAGGCACTGAATTCAGAAGATAAGAATCACATAGGCATCGAGAATGCTTTGGCCAGAATGCATGTTTATTATCAAGGCCGGGAAAAGGTAGAGGTTACAAGCGCATTGGGACAGGGAACCAAGATTATTATCGTACTTCCGGGTTAGTTTTTGCCAGATATTGTTTTTACTTTAGGAAATTCCCCCTTTTTAAGATTTGTGACATTTTGAGTAATTATCTGTGCTCCTATAATGCAAGTACAGTCAAACACATTAAACCATAGGAGGATGAACATGAAAAAGTTGCTAGCATTATTAGTTTCAGTATGCATGCTTGTTGCCTTGATCGCAGGTTGCGGCAATGCTGCGTCTGAAGAAACAACAGCCCCCAAGACCGAAGCATCGAGCACAGAGTCCAAGGCTGCTGATGAAACCGAAACAGATGAATCATCAGAAGAACCGTCAGGTGCATCCGGTGATGTGACAATCTGGTATTACTGGGAAACTGTCGGTCACCAGGAAGCTCTTAACACCATCATCGAAGAATTCAACAACTCGAACGATGATATTACAGTAACCGCCAAATATGTACCGTTCGCAGATTTCAAGAAGCAGCTGTCGATCGGTGCATCAGCTGATGAGCTGCCTGATCTGGTCATACTTGATAATCCCGATCATGCTTCATATGCGGCCATGGGTATATTTGCGGATATCACTGGCAAGTTTGATGTAAGCACATATTATGATGGTCCAGTCAATTCATGTACTCTTGATGGCAAGCTCTATGGCGTGCCGTTTGGTAGTAATGATCTAGTTTTGTTCTACAATGAAGATATGCTGACTGCAGCTGGTCGTGAAGTTCCCAAGACATGGGATGAACTTCTTGAAACAGCAAAAGCCTGTACGACTGATACAGTTTCAGGTTTTGCTCATTCGAGCTTGCAGAATGAAGAAGGAACCTTCAACTTCCTGCCTTGGGTATGGTCCACCGGCGCTACATCTTATGAAATTGACTCCGAGGGTGGCATCAAAGCTCTTAGCTTCGTGAAGGATCTGGTTGATTCCGGAGCGATGACAAAAGAAGCAATCAACTGGACACAGGGTGACACTATGCATCAGTTCATCGCCGGCAACCTGGCCATGATGATCAATGGTACCTGGCAGATCCCGACAATGAGAGCAGAAGTTCCAGATCTGAACTGGAACGTTGCCCTGATTCCTCAGGACAAACAGCAGGCATCTGGTTTGGGCGGCGAAAACTATGCGGTTATTGCTGGCGGAAACGAAGATGCAGCAATCAAATTCCTGGACTTCGCTACTAGCGAAGAGAAATGTCTGTTTATGATGAATGCTATGGGCTACATCTCTTCCAACTCAACATTGGCTGAAGGTCAGTTTGATGGAGATCCTGTATATGCAGTCTTCGTAGAAGCGCTTCAGTATGCCAATGCCAGAGGACCTCTGCCAGAATGGCCTGATATATCAGATGCTATATCACTGGCTTTTAACAAAGTTATGACCGGAGACAGTAACCCGGAGGATGCCGCGGCTGAGGCTCAGGCAACCATTGACAGTATTATTGGCTGATCAGAAATTACGAATAAATGAAATGGCGCCGACTGTGAACAGTCGGCGCCTTTTTTTAATATTCCCCAAATTTCATCACTTTGCTGGTCCGGTGCTCTTACGCTTGATAAGCGTTCCGCTGACCTGAAGCTTAACAGGTGAGGCATCATGAGCTTGCATACGGCTGCAGAGAAGTCTAACCGCCCATATGCCCATCTCTTTTGTCGAGATATGAATCGTTGTCAGTGGTGGATCTGATACAGCTGAATAGACAATATCATCGAAACCTATCAGAGATATGTCTGCTGGAACACGAATTTTATGCTTCTTAAAAGCTCTCATAGCGCCGATGGCAATTGTATCATTAGTTGCCATCAGGGCAGGAGGGAATATTTGACCTTTTTCAATAAGAGATGAAATATAATCACTTGATGTCGTCAAATCAGAGGGCACTCTATAAACAAGCTTGTGATCAAATTTTAGACCGAAGTAGGCCAGTGCTTCTGTGTATGCCTTGAGTCTGGCCTCGCAGTTTGAGCTCGGCATATTGTTGTAGAGGAAACCAATTTCCTTATGTCCGAGTTCGACCAAGTGCTTGATTGAGGTATGGACTGCTTCTGCATTGTTCATATTTACAGAGCTAACATTGCAATTCGGCATGAAATTATCGATGACAACGACCGGTTTTGGTAGTTGGTCGAGATAATCGACCAGGTCAGAGCTGAACTCTGTTGCCAGAAATAAGATGCCATCAGGTGACTGAGACTTGATGCTTGCAATTACTTCCTCGATATTGAGAGGGTTAACTCCAATCATAACCAGGTTAAACCCGCGTTTTCTTGATTCTTTCTCAACTGAATCGATAATTGAGGATACAAATCCGGCATTACCGTTAACTAAACTCCCGTGTCTTATGAACTTCAAGAAATAGATATTCTTGTTTCTGTTCGAATTGGGAGCAAAATTCGGTTCGCCTTCCTCAAATTCTGCTGTATCAATTGAATAGCCGTTCTCTTGCAGCAGTTTGCGAATACGCTCTCTGGTTTTATCACCGACACCTGAGCGGTTATGTATGACCATCGTTACTGTTGATGGCGAGACATTGGCTTCTTTTGCAATTTCTTTCAAATTCATAATGTCACCGGACCTTTGTTGTTTAATAAAGAATTTTATCATTAATCTACTCTGTTAGAATAATATCAATTTAGTAAAATGTCAATAAATGTTAATAAAAAGAAAACGATTTCGATGCTGAAACTGCGACGATATGCAAAATGCATGCCAAATAATAGTATAAATTGTGCAATGTGTATTGACAAACGATGAATGGCGCTGTATTTTGGTAAAAGAGAAGCACGATTTAGTAAATGAGCTTTTACTAAAGTCATAAATAACAGTGAGGGGTCGCCTATGGAAAAGAACACTTTTCTGCATGTTAGACACATAAGCAAAACCTTCCCGAGTGTCAAGGCTCTGGATAACATTGAGTTTGTTGTCAAGGCAGGTGAAGTTCATGCGCTGATCGGCGAGAACGGCGCTGGTAAATCAACGTTAATAAAAATCTTGGCTGGAGTTTACGAGCCTGATCTTGGTGCAGAGATAGAGATCGAAGGTTCAAGAATTGAGAAGCTAAACCCTATTACCTCTGTAAGACATGGAATCTCCATAATATTTCAGGATTTTTCATTATTCCCTAATCTGACTGTTGCTGAAAATATTGCCATGGGCGGCGCTCTTGAGAGTGGCAGCGCGGTTGTTAAGTGGAACCAAATGAGGGAAGTCGCCAAGAAAGCAGTAAGTAAGCTTGGTGTAGATATATCTGTTGATGTGAGGCTAGGCACCCTCTCAATTGCTAAACAGCAGTTGGTTGCGATTGCCAGATCTCTTGCCAGTCAGGCTAAACTCATTATTATGGACGAACCAACATCAGCGCTATCCAAGGGTGAGGTTGAATTGTTGTTTAAAATCATTCGAGGTCTACAGGCCGATGGTATTGCTGTTGTGTTTGTCAGTCATAAACTAGAAGAGTTGTTTGAAGTGTGCGAGACTTTTACCGTTTTGCGTGATGGCAAATATATAGGCACATATCCTGCTGCTGAAATGGACAATACGAAGCTGATATCTCTTATGGTCGGCCGAAATGTTGAATTCGAGAGACTCAGCGGCAAAAATATCGGAGAAACGATTCTGGAAGTCAAAAATCTGACAAAAGCCGGCAATTTCAAAGATATTTCCTTCGAGCTTCACAAAGGTGAAATCCTTGGTATTACGGGACTGGTTGGAGCAGGCAGGACAGAGGTCGTTCAGGCACTGTTTGGACTTAATAAGCCAGACTCAGGTGAGATCATATTGAATGGAGCCAAGGTCAATATTAATAGTCCCGAAGAGGCTGTTAAGCTCGGTCTGGCTTTTGTTCCTGAGAGCAGACAGACTGAGGGCCTGGTGTTGCGACAGAGTATGCGCGATAATATCGTGCTGCCGATCCTGAGCACACTGACAAAACGTTCTGGACTGATCGATCATGGTGCACTCGGCGATGAAGCTGACAAGTGGATCAAGGAGATCAATGTAGTCCCTGCTGTTCCCGATATGCTGGCCGGACAGTTCTCTGGTGGTAATCAGCAGAGAATCGTAATCGGCAAATGGCTGGCAACTCATCCCAAGCTTCTTATCATCGATGAACCGACAAACGGTATTGATGTTGGCGCCAAATCTGAAATACATAGACTCCTTAGAAGTCTGGCAGATCAGGGAATGGGCATTATAATGATATCCTCGGAGCTTCCAGAAGTGTTGGCGCTAAGTGATCGCATACTTGTTATGAGACGCGGAAGAATCAACGGTGAGTTCGAGGGAGCAACAGCTGATTCTGAGAGTGTAATGAACAAAGCATTCCTGGCTGACAATAAAGTAGGCTGATCAGGGGGAGGATATAAATACGATGAAACAATGGGTTAAAACCAAAGAATTCATGGTGCTTGTCATAGTACTGACAGTCATAGCAATTGTCAGTATCGGCAACCCAACAGCGTTTCTAACTACTGAAAATATTTTTGACATCATCAAATCTAATCTCGTCCTGGCAATCGCGGCTATGGGTATGCTGCCGATTATGCTGACTGGTGGTATTGATGTTTCAGTCGGTGCTTTGATGGGCAGTGCGTCTGTTCTCTCTGCACAGTTCATGATCAATGTTACTGATAATATACCTTTGGCCTTCGTAGCTGGTGCCATTTCGGGTATTGTGCTTGGTTCCGTAAACGGCTTCTTCGTCTCAAAGCTTAAAATGCCTCCAATTGTTGCAACGCTAGGCACCATGAGTGTATATCAGGGGATGATGTCCTATATCACTAACGGCAACTGGATTAGCAATATACCGACCAATTTTGTCGAGTTTGGCAAGGGATATCTCTTCGGAATAATCCCGGTCCAGACATTCTTCCTGGTCGCGATGGCCGTTCTTACATGGTGGATCCTCAAATATACGTTTATAGGACGTGGTGTTTTCGCAATTGGCGGCAACACTGTATCGGCTGAGAGAATCGGTTATAACGTGCAGAGAATTCAGTTCCTGCTTTATGCCTTCAGCGGTTTTGCCAGTGGTATCGCCGCAGTTGTCAGAACATCTATTTTTGGACAGGTCGATCCTAAGACTTTTACCGGTTTCGAATTGAAGGTAATCGGCGCCGTTGTCGTCGGTGGTGCCAGTGTCAGTGGTGGCTACGGCAGTGTCATGGGGACTCTGTTTGGTGTTGCTCTGATGGGTTTGCTGGAAAACGGTATGATTCTTCTAAAAATACCCACCTTCTGGCAGAAAATAATGATCGGTATGATAATTCTATTCGCAGTTAGTATTGACTTCGTAAGAGCAAGAAGAGCAAACGCTAAGCAGCTTAAAGTAGATGTAGCATGAGTGGAGGTGTAAATATGAGCAAGAAAACTTCAAGATTCATTCAGGGCCTCCGCAGTAATTCCAAAGAGTTTACATTGTTTGCGGTGCTTGTTGTAACGGTAATTGTCCTGAGCTTACTGACTGGCGGCAAATTTACCAGCTCGGCCAATATTCAATCGATGGCAGCCCAGCTTCCGGAATTTGGTTTCTTCGCTTTGGGTATGATGATCGTTATACTCACAGGCGGTATCAACCTGTCGGTTGTAAAT
>JAAYFZ010000206.1 GCA_012727965.1 Clostridiaceae bacterium | reverse complement strand
CTATAGGCTGGGTCCAGCTACTACTCCCCGGGAACGTAACATTGCCGATTTTCTGGTTTCAGACATGATCGGTGTAGCAGCTACACGGGTTGAGGATCGGGTATTTGCTGCCCTGGGCCTGCAAAATGCGGAGATCAGTTTTGAATCCTGCGAAAGCGTTGAATATGGAGGGGTATTATTATTGCTTCCTTTTCTGATGGCCAATGGTTTATTGAGCTACAAGAATTATTATTCAGACAGACTTTCAGGATACTATGATTTTGACAGTGTGATACTGGCTTTGGCCTTCATGTACCTGTGTCGCATTAAGAGCATTGAACAACTCAAGCACTTCAGTCCCGGCGAGCTGGGAAAGTTACTCGGCCTGGACAGAATTCCTGAGGCGCGTTGCCTGCGGGGTATCATTAAAGAGTTAAGCGTTCAGGAGAGAGCTTCGGAGTGGAACGCTTACCTTTCAGAGGATTGGATAAATCAAGAAGACACGAGCATATATTATATTGATGGCCATGTTCAGGTATATCATGGTCATCTAGCTAATCTGGGCAAGAAACACATTAGCCGCCAAAAGCTTTGTCTGCCGGGAATGGTCGAGTTCTGGGTAAATAATTCTGATGGACTGCCATACTTTTTTGTGACTGGCCAGGTAAATGAGAAGCTTCAGGAGATGATCACTACCCAATTGGTTCCCCGGCTTCTTGAGCTGAACGATGGCAGGGTCAGCCAGGAAGATCTTGATGCAGACGAGACACTTCCCAGGTTCACACTGGTATTTGACAGAGAGGCGTATAGTCCATCGTTCTTTAGCCACTTGTGGGAAAGCTTCCGCATCGCAGTGATCACCTACAGGAAGAATGTAAAAGATCAATGGGACGAAGAAGATTTTACTGTATATGATATCGATACCGATGTAGAGACTACCATGGAGTTATGCGAAAAACAGGTTGAGCTCAATGGTGTTACCTTGCGGGAAGTACGCAGGCTTACTGATACCGGTCACCAGACCAGTGTGATTACTACCAATCATAAAATGTCAACAGCTCTGATCGCCTTATACATGTTCTCGCGTTGGACCCAGGAAAATTTTTTTAGATATATGAGGCAAGAATACGACATAGACAGAATAATACAATACGGTGTTGATGAGTTAGATAAAACAATCATGGTCGTTAATCGGGAGTATAGCAATCTTACATACAAACTAAAGAAATTAAAAGAAAAAATAGCCCGGCGTCAGGCGAAACTTTATGCCTTAGTGGAAGAAAATATTGCAGACGAAATGGAACAAACCGGAAAGAATGTTAAGAGACAATTATTCTTCAAGAAAGAGATTGAATTACTTGAGGCAAAGAAGAAGAAAATCCTGGCCCAAAGGGCACAACACCCATACAAAATCAGTATAGGAGAAATGCCCGAACATACCAGATATAATAAGCTAAAAACAGAAAGTAAGCACCTGCAGAACATCATCAAGATCATCTGTTACAGAGCTGAAACGGCTATTGCAAACCTGCTTGCTGCCAATTATCGAAAGAGTTCCAATGAAATAAGAGCATTGGTAAAAAGTATTATATTTGCTAAAGCGGATTTATATCCGGATTATCAGACAAATACCCTTACAGTTAGATTGAATAGCTTGGCAACGCCCAGGGATAATTTGGCTGTACGAGAAATTATTCAAACCTTAAACGACTATGAAGCGGTTTTTCCAGGAACAGAACTCAAACTGGTTTACAAAACTGCGACACTAACTCCTGCGTGAGATCAGGAGTTCTGAATTTTTAAGTAGTTGATTTTGATTATCGGCAAAATTATTAAAATGT
>JAAYFZ010000205.1 GCA_012727965.1 Clostridiaceae bacterium | reverse complement strand
TTGGTAGAGCATGCGGCTGTTAACCGCAGGGTCGTTGGTTCGAGTCCAACTTGAGGAGCCAATCTAGCATCCAGGCTTTTGCCAGGGTGCTTTTTTGTTGTCTTGTGATGGGCTCTTGCTATTAGAGCTGTCAAATGATAATATCTAACATTGTTTGATGGGCGGTTGATTCCTCAGCTGGCTCTATAAACTCCAGGTGACTGTTTTTCACCTAATGCAGCTGTACTTGAGTCATGAACAGTACAGACTTAATTTTGATGGAGGATCTGATCATGAGAAGAAAAACGAATGACCTGACTCTTGCAGCAGTCATGGCAGCGGCCTATGTTGTGCTGACCTTGCCTTTTGCCCAGTTTAGTTTTGGTATCATCCAGTTCAGACTCGCCGAGGCGATGACCGCGCTGGCTGTGCTGACACCAGCTGCCATACCAGGGCTTGCACTGGGCTGTCTGTTGGCTAATCTGCTTAATCCGATGAACCTAGGTCCGGTAGATATTATCGGTGGTAGTCTGGCTACTTTTGCCGCTTCAGTGATATCCTGGAAGTTATCTGTTTATTTTCGCAGAAGAGAAAATTCACTGCTGCCTGTACGAGAGTTAAGCCTAGGTAGAAAATTTCTGGCTGTAACACCGGCGGTAATCGCAAATGCGCTGATTGTTGGAACATATCTGCCCTTCCTTCTGATTGACGAAGGTTCGGCTGCAGTAACAGCAGGGGCTGTTATTGTAAGCATCGGTTCAATCTTGCTCTGCGAGGCGGTCGTGGTCTATCTGATAGGTCTGCCACTTTTGACCGCGATGTCGAAAACCAGACTTGCTGAATGATATGATATTGAAAATCATGCATAGAAAAGGAAGAAAAAATGTCACATTATTTCGATGAAAATCCGCTATCTGAACATAAGCCGCGTACGATCAATACAAGAGTAAATGGTATTGATTTCAGTTTTGAGACTGATAGCGGTGTTTTCTCGCAGACACAGCTTGACTTCGGCAGCCGTTTACTGCTCGATACAGTGATTGAGGCAGAGGGAAAAGCCGGCGGACGCCTGCTTGATCTTGGTTGTGGCTATGGTGCCGTTGGTATCGTGCTTAAGCGCGTCTGGCCGGCACTCAATGTCGTAATGTGCGATATCAATAATCGTGCGCTCAAGCTGGCCCGGCATAATGCGAAGGTTAACCATACGCAGTATATCAACGTTCTGCAATCAGACGGTCTCAGCCAGGTCGAGGGAAGTTTCGATCTGATTCTGACAAATCCGCCGATTCGTGCCGGCAAGGCTACTGTTTATCAATTTTTTGAAGAATCCTGGGATGCGCTTAATGAGGGCGGCAGACTATATGTTGTGATTCAGAAGAAGCAGGGAGCTCCTTCTGCACAAAAAAAGTTACAGGAATTAGCGGGAGAATGTGAAATCTGCGCCAGATCATCGGGCTATTGGATTTTGCGTGTGATCAAGTGATATAATCTATTCTGTTGATTTTTTTAAGTTTACTTGAAAGGTGTGAGTATATTGGCTTCATGTGATTCATGTGGCAGCCGTCAGAACTGCTCTTCAGCATCAGATGGCGGAAACTGTTCAGACGGAGCTGCAGCCGGCAGCCAGAACAGCAGTCCTCAATTCCAGCAGCATCATGAGCTGGCAGATATTAAGACAGTAATAGGTGTTTGCAGCGGCAAGGGCGGAGTCGGAAAATCGATGGTAACGTCCCTGTTGGCCAGAAACCTGATGAAGAAGGGCTATACAGTTGGTATTCTCGATGCGGATATCACAGGCCCATCAATTCCAAAGGCCTTCGGCCTCAAAGGTATGCTAAAAGGACAAGAGCAGGGTATATTCCCAGCTCAGTCTCACAATGGTGTGCAGATAGTATCAGTCAATCTGATGCTGGAAAATCCGGAAGCGCCGGTTCTCTGGCGCGGACCGATAATTTCCAATATCGTTAAGCAATTTTGGACAGATGTTATCTGGGATGGTCTGGATGTTTTGTTGATAGATATGCCGCCGGGTACCGGTGATGTGCCTCTGACCGTTTTCCAATCGATTCCGCTTGATGGATTATTTATGGTATCCACGCCGCAGGATCTGGTATCACTGATCGTGAAAAAAGCCCGCAATATGGCTTTGATGATGAATGTTAAGATTACTGGTTTCATTGAGAATATGAGCTATGTCGAATGTGATGACTGTGATCATAAAATCGAGATATTCGGTCCAGGCAAAACACAGGCAGCTGCTGATGAGATGAATGTACCGCTGTTTGATCGTCAGCCGATCGATCCTAAACTGGCTCAGGTTATTGATGCCGGTCAGCTAGAAGATTTTGATAATGATTATCTTCCCGGTGCGATCGCAGCTGTTGAGCAGATCATCAAGAGTAAATCATGACTACGCCTGTAATTCAGACGACAAGAAGCAGACGACGGCCTGGTGCCGTCGTCTGTCTGTTCATATCTGTGGTCTTGATTTGGACACTGACTGTCATGTCTGGCTGTGTATCTGATGACAAAGAAGCGGTTGGCGCAGAAAACTACAATGCTTCATTGGCGCTTCTAAGCTATGAGATGATCGAAGGGGAGTTCGAGGGTGTTTTATATCGGGAGGTCAATAGTTATTCCCGCCTGATCGCAAGCGCTGATGTACCCGTGCTGACAGTATTTTATAATCCCATGTCCGATCTTAGTATTCTTATCCTGCCGCTGCTTGAGGAAATGGCTGTTGAGTATAATCAGCGCCTGATGATAGTCCTGGCAGATGTTGATAAAGAAACTGTACTTGCGGAAGAGTTCGATGTCGAGACGATGCCGCAGTTCAGCATTATCAAGGATGCTTCTCTTAAACGTTCATTGATTGGATTTGACGATGATGCGCCAGCTAAGCTCAGAGAACTGGTCGAGCTCTATCTCAACTGAGACAAGATGAGATTTCGTTAAGAAAACAAAACATATATATGCTTAAGATGGCAAGTCTGGAAAAAGACTTGCCATTTTCTTTTATGCTTTGATACAGTTATACTGATATGAGTAATTATCCTGATTCTAATAAACTACTAATAGAAATATAGTAAAAATCAGTTCAAGAATACCAGAGATGCCGTAGACAGGCAGGGAGGATCAGAATGGAACAGTTTATCAGAGAAATCGGTGTCAGACTTAAGGGGATGCGCGATATACTTGATTTGTCTGTCGAAGATATGGCAGCCGCTACGGATGTCTCAGTTGATGAATATAAGTCAATGGAGGCAGGCGAGAAGGATTTTAACTTCACTTTCCTCTACAAGGCATCCAATCGTTTCGGTATAGATTTGACCGAGCTTGTTACTGGTGAATCTCCGCATCTTAGCGGTTATGCACTGGTGCGCAGAGATAAGGGTTTGCCGATAGAACGCCGCAAGGGTTTCAAATATCTTAGCCTGGCTTATAATTTCAAGGATCGCCTGGCCGAGCCTTTTGTCGTTACTGCTCCACTTGAAGAGGGAGCAGGTTCCTGTGAACTGGCACTAAGCACACATGCCGGACAGGAAATGGATTATGTTCTTTCTGGCAGCCTACGCATTCGTATCGGCGAGCATGAAGAGATTCTGCATGCAGGTGATTCCATCTATTATGATGCGGGAAAACCACATGGCATGGTTGCGATAGGTAATTCACCCTGCCGCTTTTTGGCTATCGTGATGGGTAGCTGAAGCTGCTATCAAGACTAAATTCTAATGATCCGGACAATCCTACTTAAATATAAGGAGAAATAGCAAATGCTGAATCTGCACAAAGAATATCTGATAGAAAATTATGACAGTGAGGGTAATATCCAGAGTTATAGTCTAAGAGTACCCGATCAATTCAATTTTGCTTATGATGTGATTGACCGGATCGCTGCCAGCGAGCCAAATAGAAGAGCGATGTTCTGGTGTAATGAGGAGGGCGAAGAGCATACCTTCAGCTTCCTCGATATGAAACAGAAGAGCGATGCCTGTGCATCCTTTTTCCAGCAGCAGGGAATCCGTAGAGGAGATAAGGTCGTGCTTATACTTAAGCGCCACTATCAATTCTGGTTCGCGATTCTGGCTCTGCATAAAATTGGCGCTGTTGCTATACCTGCCACCAATCAGCTCCAGGTCAAGGATCTTGTATATCGCTTCAACGCGGCCGAGGTCAGTGCAGTCGTCTGTACAGCCGACGGTGATATCAGCGATATGGTGGACCAGGCAGCTACTTTGTACGAGCATGATCTTACAAAAATATTGGTAAAAGGCGAGCGAGACGGCTGGCTGTCCTTCGAGCGGGGACTGGCTGAGGCGCCGGCTTTTGCCAGGCCTGTTGGTGCAGATATGCCCGGTAATGAAGATATGATGCTGCTCTATTTCACATCCGGTACAACCGGCATGCCGAAAATGGTCACACATGATTTCTATTATGCGATCGGCCATATTCCGACCGCTAAGTATTGGCATAAGGTCGATCCTGACGGACTTCATCTGACTGTTTCGGAAACAGGCTGGGCTAAATCAGTCTGGGGCAAGCTCTATGGCCAATGGCTGATGGAGGCAGGTATCTATGTTTTCGACATGGAGAGATTTGTACCGTCAGTTTTGCTGGATAAGCTGCAGAAGGATAAGATTACCACATTCTGTGCGCCGCCTACCATCTATCGTTTCCTGATCAAAGAAGACCTCAGTAAATATGATCTGAGCTGTCTGCAACATTGTACGATCGCAGGCGAGGCTCTGAATACTGAAGTATATGAGCAGTTTAAAAAAGCAACTGGTCTCGAGCTCAAGGAAGGCTATGGTCAGACAGAGATGACTCTGGCTGTAGTTACGAATTACTGGATGAAAACTAAACCAGGTTCTATGGGCATGCCGTCATCGGTCTATAATATTACGCTGCTCGATGATGCCGGCCAGCCAGTCGAACCAGGACAGTCAGGTGAGATTTGTGTCTCAACCGGCTCGGGTGATAAGCTGCCTGGTATGTTCAGTGGATATCATAAGGATCCTGTATTGACTACGAGTGTCTGGCATGATGGCTATTATCATACAGGTGATCTGGCTTGGCAGGATGAAGATGGTTATCTCTGGTTTGTTGGCCGTACTGACGATATTATCAAGAGCTCCGGTTACAGGATCGGGCCTTTCGAGGTTGAGAGTGTATTGATGGAGCATGCGGCTGTTATGGAATGTGCGATCACCGGTGCACCGGATCCTGTCAGAGGACAAGTTGTAAAAGCTACTGTCGTTCTGGCAAAAGGCTATGAGGCCAGTGATGAGCTGAGAAAAGAGCTGCAGGATTATGTAAAAACACATACAGCACCTTATAAATATCCGCGTATTCTTGATTTCGTGACCGAGCTTCCCAAAACGATCAGCGGCAAGATCCGCCGTGTTGAGATCAGACAGGGCAGTGAGGATAAGGAGTAATCTACATGGGCTATGCCTATATCAGTTCGATCGGCCAGGATAGCCACCGTTTCTGCACAGCTGAAGAATTGTCTGTGCAGCCGCGTGATCTCGTCCTGGGCGGCTTGATAATACCAGATGCGCCGGCACTTGCCGGCAATAGTGATGCAGATGTGATTCTGCATGCTCTGACGAACGCGATCTCTGGCCTGACCGGGATCAACATACTCGGCGGCGCAGCCGATCGTCTATGTCTGGAGCAGGGGATAACAGACAGCAGAGAATATCTAAAAATGGCTCTGTATGATCTGGGTGACTGGGAGCTTAGCCATATTTCCATGAGCATTGAAGCCCTTAAGCCTAAGCTGATGCCCTGGATCGAACAGATCAGAGCTTCGGTAGCCGGACTTGTGGGGCTCGATCAGTCTGCTGTTACGATGACAGCTACGACCGGTGAAGGACTAACTGATTTCGGGCGCGGGCTCGGAATGCAATGTATATGCATTTTAACGGCCAGACGGCCAGAGTAATTATTACCGTATCAATTGTTTATGAATTTGCAAGCAGCGACTCCGCGAGAATAACATCTTCCGGAGTCGTTATTTTTAAGTTCCTGTAATCGCCATATGTCAGTCTGGACACATAGCCCTCAGCCTCCATTACGGCGAGGTCATCGGTGACTAGCTGATTTCTTCTCGTAACAGCTTCGTAGGCAGTTAGTAGCTGGCTATAGACTGCTCCTTGTGGGGTCTGGATTGCCCAAAGCAAGTTTCTATCGAGCGTTTTATCGACTTCGGGAGCTGACTCGTCTGACGGAGCTGCAGCTTGATCTGGTTTGACCTGCTTGATGGTGTCTTTTACCGGTATGGCTGCGGCACAAGGTGCTGAATATTGGCGGATGCCGTCAACACAGCGTCTGACGACTTCTGCAGTTATCAGGCAGCGGGCGCCATCATGAACTAGTACTATGGCATCATCTGGCGGTGCCAGCTCGTTGCCAAGTTTTCTTAGACCATTTAGAACAGAGTGCTGACGTGTTGGCCCGCCCTCGGCGAAGATCAACTGAGTCGACAAGTCACGTTGAGAAAAGAGCGTCTGCATGGCAGTCATATCAATTGCTGCCGCGATTATGCAGATCCCTGATACTTCGGGCAAAGAAGCGAACAGCGATGCTGTTCGAACTACGGTTGGTATGCCCTCGATCTCCAGAAACTGTTTATTTATATTGCTGCCCATACGGCTGCCAGTACCGGCGGCCGGAATCAGAACAAAAATGCCATTGCTCATAAGCTATACTCCTGATCTAGATTGCTGTCAGCTGAAAATAATGTCGATTGCTTCTTGCAGTTTATCGACAAAATAGATCTCGAACTTATCCGGCAGGCTGACGCCTTCAAGCTGCCTCTTATTGCCTGAGGGCAGGATGATCGATTTCATGCCCATACGGCTGGCCTCCATTGCCCTTTTGTCGGCCTGGGCAACTGATCTGATCTCGCCTGTCAGGCCGATCTCGCCGCAGATCAGAGTTTTATCTCTGGTTGGCTTGTCATTGACACTTGAGAGCACGGCCGCGAGCATTGCCAGATCAGCAGCAGTTTCATTGATCTTCAAACCACCGATGACGTTTATATAAGTATCATAATTTTGAAAACCAATTCCGAGATGCTTCTCGGCTGCGGCCAGCAGCATATTGAGTCTGTTACGATCATAGCCCTGTGCCATGCGCAGAGCGAAATTGCCGGAGGTCTCATTGACCAGAGCCTGGATCTCCAGCAGCAGCGGTCTTGTTCCCTCCATACAGGCCGTAATAACGGAGCCAGCAACATTCTGCGGACGTCCTGCCAATAGCGCCATGGATGCATTATCTACACTAATGAGACCACGCTCAGTCATTTCGAAGACACCGAGTTCATCTGTCGCGCCGAATCTGTTTTTGACGGCACGCAGCATGCGATAATTCTCAAGATTTTCACCCTCGAAATAGAGTACGGTATCGACCATATGCTCAAGAACTCTCGGGCCGGCAATTGAGCCGTCTTTTGTCACATGTCCGACGAGTACGATCGTGGTCTGCAGCTGCTTGGCAAGCCTGAGCAGTCCGGCTGTAACTTCACGTACCTGGCTGACACTTCCCGGGGCGGCGCTCAGCTCTTCAACATACATTGTTTGAACTGAGTCTATGATCGTGATATCAGGTTTAGTTTCCTTGATGGCCGCCGCCAATGTTGTAAAATCAGTTGCTGCCAACAGTCGCAGAGATTTCGAATCGATGCTGATACGATCAGCGCGCATTCTGATCTGCTGTAATGATTCTTCGCCCGTAATATAGAGGACCATGCCATCTGATGGCCATTGGCCTGCCACCTGGAGCAGAAGTGTTGATTTGCCTATACCGGGATCACCACCGATCAGAACTAGAGAACCCTGTACGAAACCACCGCCAAGAACACGATCGAGCTCGCTGATTTTCGAGGGCTGACGCATGGTCGTGCCTGTCTCGATCGATTCCATCGTAACGATGCGTCTGCCTACTGGCTTGGCACCCTCATCATCGGAAGCTACCCAGGTTCCTCGCTTGCCACTCTTGGATGTGCTATCAGTTTTCAATGATTCCTGCATGGTATTCCAGGAGCCGCAGCCGGGACATTTGCCTAGCCAGCCGCTGGTTTCATGGCCGCAGTCAGTGCAGAAAAAGGTTGATTTGGGTTTTGCCATATTGTTCTCCTGTCAGATATTGAACCGGCAAAAAGGCAGGTCAGATTACATCAATTGATCTTGCCGTTCCGGTTGTTGTGCTGCTGAAATTATAACACATGAGATATGTCTGTGTTGATTGCGAAGCGCTTGTGCATCCTAGCCAAAACACTTAAGCTATATTCGTGGCATTAGAGATGGTCAAGCCGACTTTTACCAGATATAATCTTACTTGTACATACAAGTTGGTAAAAGATTTAGAGGTCATCTTGCAGGTGACGAAATTTGGTGCTTATACAATATGAGGTGTTAGCTTGAGTCAGCCGAAATATCAGGCAGTGCAGTATTATATAGTTAAACTGATTAGCGATGGTATCTTAATGCCTGGTGACAGGGCGCCCTCAGAAAATGAGCTGGCGGAGCTATTTGGCATCAGCAGACAGACAGTGCGGCATGCTCTTGCTGTTATGGTTTCGCAAGGTGTGCTGAACCGTAAGCAGGGTAGTGGTACTTATGTTGCTCATAGCACTAAGCGTATCGGTGTCTGCATCAAGTACCTCGATACTTATATTTTCCCTGATATAATCAGAGGCATAGATGATAAGCTTAAGGAGCAGGCAGGGTCACTGGTTCTGATGTCCAGCCGCAATGATACAGAGCTGGAACGCAGCTCGCTTGAGAGTTTGCTGTCATATCAGCTTGATGGTTTGATCTGGGAGCCGGCTCGTTCCGGGGTTCGCAGTGAGAGAGATGAAACCCTTGCCATGATTATGAGAAGCGGTATACCTTTTGTCATGATCAACGGTTCTCTGCCGTGTTATAGCTCCAGCAGTATACTGACAAATGATCGGGAGGGCATGCGTCAGCTGATTGATCATTTGTATGAGCGTGGGCATAAACGGATAGCTGGCTTATTCTGCAGTGATATGGCTCAGGGGCTGCGTCGCTATCATGGATTCAGGATGGGTCTGGCCGCTTATGAAATCAAAGCAATGGAAGAAGAGACGCTGCTATTTGAAGAATCTCAGTTGACCGATGACCCTGATGGCGATTTTCAGGAAGCGCTTAGAATTTTCCTGATCGATGTAGTAAAACGCGGCGTAACAGCAGTCTGCTGTTATAATGATATGGCAGCACAGGCAGTGATCAGGATAGCTGGAGATATTGGTTTAGCCGTACCACAGGATCTGGCTGTAACCGGGTTCGACGCAGCTGAGCGTCTCGATGGTGCAGCAAACTCTGTCAGCAGTCTTACTTCGGTAATCCATCCCTGTGCCGAACTGGGTCGTGCCGCTGTAACCGAGTTGTTTAGATCAACAAGAGAGCGAAATGCTCAAGTGATAGAAATGCCAGCTGCTGTAATTTATGGAGCAAGCACCTGAATTTGATGTTAGCGGCTATCTGGCCGAAGCATAAAGAAAAAATCTGGAGGTAACCAAAATGTCAAAAGATGTAATCATCAATAATATTCCCGAAGTAGTACCGGGAATCATTGCCGTCAGCCGCGACTGTTTCCCAATCGAGCTGTCACGCAGCCGCCGCGATCAGATTCTGAAACTGCTTAAGGAGCAGGGTCAGAATGTGGTCTATGCAGAAACTGTTGTCGAGAATGAGCTTGATGCCAGGAAGGCTCTGGCTGAGCTTAAGGA
>JAAYFZ010000204.1 GCA_012727965.1 Clostridiaceae bacterium | reverse complement strand
CTGTAAGGAAGGTAAAATGAGTATGCTGAGGGTTGAAAATCTATCTGTAGCTTACGGCGAGTTGAAAATCGTAGATGATATCAGCTTCGAAGTTTCACCTCAGCAATGGCTGATGATCGTCGGCCCAAACGGAGCTGGCAAAAGGACGATCATCAAGGCAATAACACAAGAAATTTCCTATCTTGGAAATGCCTTCTTCCTAAACCGCGACATCGCTGATATCAAATCTGCCGAGCTAGCAAGAAATATCGGAGTTCTGTCACAGAGCAACAATGTCGGCTATTCCTTCACAGTCGAAGAAATTGTCAGGCTGGGGCGTTATGCCTGGCGCCGTGGGCCTCTGGCAGCTGAACCGCAGGAAACAGAGGCTAAGATTGAACATGCGCTTGAGATCACAGGCATGACCAGTCTGCGTCGCCAGTCTGTCATGACCTTGTCAGGCGGCGAGCTGCAAAGAACATTTCTGGCACAACTATTCGCTCAAGACCCGAAATTGCTGATCCTCGACGAACCTACTAATCATCTCGACCTGGTCTATCAGAAGCAGATGTTCGAGTTAATTGGAAAATGGCTAAGCCAGCCTGACAGAGCGGTTATCTCGGTCGTTCATGATCTTAGTCTGGCAAAAGCCTACGGTACACATGCACTTCTTCTTAACCAGGGAAAAATCGCAGCTGCAGGGCAGGTAAACGAAGCCTTAAGCACAGAGAAACTCGAAAAAGTTTACAAAATGGATGTTCATGCCTGGATGCAGGGGCTGCTTCAATATTGGCAGCCTCAGAATAAGGGGAGACTTGAATGATCATACATAGATTTGCCAATGGAGATATTCTCACAAGAATGAATAATAGCCTGATAGTAGCTTTTGCCGGCATTCGCCGCGTCTTAAGTACTTCTCCTCATAATGGCGGCTTAAGGGATGATCTGAAATTCGCTTTTAATCACTGCGCTGAACGTTCAGAAGACTCTATGCGTGGCACCAGCTACAAAGAGCACATATCGACACTGGCCAGTGAGCTTGGACTTGAGACCGGTTCGGCCTGTGGTATCAGCACTGGCGCCTATGCCGAAAATGCTGCAGTCGTGTCTGACAAATACCGTGAAATCGAAGTAACAGCCGTCGTTACAGCTGGCGTCGATATAAACGGCAGCCGTGTTGGCGAACCAACTACATGGCATGAGACAGAAACAGGCTACCTCCATGTTCCTGGAACTGTTAATATTATGCTTTTTTTCAATTGTGCCCTCTCGGATGGTGCATTGACCCGTGCTCTGATTACCTGTACCGAGGCCAAAACTGCTGCAATATTAGAACTAAATGTTCCAAGCTGTTATTCAAGCGGACTGGCAACAGGTTCAGGAACGGATGGCGCAATTTTGATCTGCGAACCTGACTCTTCCGTCAAACTGACTGAAGCCGGAACTCATTTCAAACTCGGTGAGCTCATCGGCAGAACTGTTATAGCTGCTGTTAAGCAGGCCCTCTACCTCGAGACAGGTCTTAATCCCAAACGTCAATTCAACTTCTTCCGGCGTTTCGGCAGATATGGCGTGACAGAAGAAGATTTGCTTAATCTTTATGAACTCTCCAACGCTTTTTCGTCAGAACCTACTTCAGCCAGAGAACGCTTAATTCATTTAACTGCTGGAAGAGAGCTTATTACATTCTCCATACTATTCACTCATCTTCTTGATCAGCTTCACTATGAATCGATGAGTCCGGAAGATGTCATTATAGCAGCACAGAAGCTGCTTAAGTCATACTTTTCAAACTCTGATTATGAGCTCTCTTCTTACACTGATCTCACTCTTGAGCATGCACGAGAACTGCTATTGAGCACAGTAAAAGCTGCAATTATTGCACTT
>JAAYFZ010000203.1 GCA_012727965.1 Clostridiaceae bacterium | reverse complement strand
TGATAAAAGAGGACGAGCATGATGGATAACTTGATTAGCAAAATGGTTCAGGAAACAATTGAGCTTGGCGCATACGGCGCAGGAGCTGTCGAGATAGACAAAATTGTCTTCGATCGCGGTTTCCGCAGTCTCTGCGAGAGCAATGCCTGTGGCAATTTCGACAAATGCTGGACCTGCCCACCCGACGCCGGTGACATAGATGATCTGATCAATAAGGCGAAAAGCTTCGATGGTGCGATCGTTTATCAAACAGTAAGAAGTCTCGAAGACAGTTATGATTTCGAAGGTATGATGGAGGCAGGCAGTCTGCATAATGTGCTGGCGGAAAAAATCAGCGCAGCTTTTGCCAGTCATAATTTTGCGGAAGTTCTGCATCTTGGGGCCGGTGGCTGCCATGTCTGCGAAGTCTGCACGAAGAGACAGGATGAGCCTTGCCGATATCCTGAAAGAGCCATGGCCAGTTTGGAAACCTATGGTGTAGCAGTATCTCAGCTGGCAGAAACGGCAGGTCTGAAATATATCAATGGTCAGAATACAGTAACATATTTCGGAGCTTATTTTTACAAAAAATAGAATAATCGATGTTTTCAGTTTAATGATAAACAGCCACCTGAATACCATAAACCATGGATCAGGCGGCTGTTTTGTTTTGAATAATAACTAATTGGGAATTGTCGAGTCAGTCGAGATGGTAAACCTCTTCCATATCTGACCAGAATTCTCCCTCTAAGCGATCTTCAAGGGGTGACATCAGAGGTTTGACGACATCCCACCATTTTTGAGTCATCGGGTCGGCTGCTATCGCTGCCATGTCAGCTTCAAAATCTGAACCTGCATATTCCATATAGGCAAAAGCAAGACCGTTGCGATAGTAAATAGAATAGTTTTGAATGTTTGATGCTTTTAACCTGGCATTCACTTCGGGCCAGGCATTGGCATGATGATACTTGTATTCTTCTATGGTCTCAGGGCTGATCCTGATAACCTGACCAATTCTCTTCATTACGATTCACCTCAAATCTCAGCATGTGTACCTTGAAACAGAGCTTCGATATTTGCCGGATCTATATCGGACAAAATAGCCTCATGGCTTGGTGATACTATCAGCCCGGTAGGAAGATGCTGCCTGATCTCAACGACCTTGTCATAAACCTGTTTTGGAGTTCCGTGAACAAGAAGGTCTTGAGCATCAACTCCACCACAGAAGGATGCACGACCACTAAATTTCTCCTTAAGATGCGGAACGTCCATGTCTTTTGCCAGGGCTTGAATTGGATGAACAACATCAACCCCTGCCTCGATCAGGTCGTCAATAACTGGTTCTATTGAGCCGCAGGAATGATAGATTACCTTCAGTCCATAGCTCTTGGCTTGCTCAATCAGACGTTTGGTGCCGGGTATTACAAATTCACGAACCTGTTCAGGCGAAATCATAAGTCCACGATGGCTCCCCATATCGTTGCCGATCAGAACCGCATCAAGCTTGCCGAGTGTTGCCTCATAGAATATTTTATTAGCCTTGAGATAGAAATCAACGATTCTGTCGTCGACTGCTCTGTACAGTTCAGGGTTGATCAGCATATTTACGAGCGCGGTTTCCATGCCGAAAGCGGCACAGGTATCCTGAAAATGTGCAGACCAGATAACACCCATAATCGCATAGTCTTCCGGGACCTTGTCGATCAGCTGGCGGCATTCCTCGGTCGGAATGTGTTCAGCCGGATCTGGCCAGGGGAAATTTTCGACTTCTTCAGGATCTTCGGCATCCTCGAAGAATCCAGGAGTAGTTAATGTGCGTTCGAAATCAGAGTCGTGATGCTCTGCCTTCGCGAAGTTCAAAGCTGTATAAATAGCGTTACTATCAGGTGCATGATAAGGCATCTCGATCGCATAGACATCATCATCTATTT
>JAAYFZ010000202.1 GCA_012727965.1 Clostridiaceae bacterium | reverse complement strand
AGGTTCTTGATCCGGAGCAGAATAATTCTTTCCGCGATCATTATCTTGAAGTGCCTTATGACCTTTCGAAGGTTCTGTTTATTACGACTGCTAACTCTGCAGAAACGATACCGCAGCCGCTGCTCGACCGTATGGAGATCGTTCGTTTGTCCGGTTATACTGAGGCTGAGAAGCTCGAAATTGCCACACGTCACCTTCTACCGGGACAGCTTAAGCAAAATGCGCTATCGAAAACGCAGCTTACGATTACACGTAAGGGTATGAGCAGCTTGATTAGCTGGTATACAAAAGAGGCTGGCGTTCGTCAGCTGGAGCGCGAGCTCGCACATGTCTGCCGTCGTGCCGCCATCCTCATTATGGAGCAGGACGAGCCTAAGGTAAGAGTAACGCCTGAAAATCTTGAGGATCTGATCGGCAAGAAGAAGTTCCGTTTTGATCTGGCAGAAGATAGAGATCAGGTTGGTGTCGCGACCGGTCTGGCCTGGACCTATGTCGGTGGGGACACACTAACAATTGAAGTAAATGTCATGCCAGGCAGCGGTAAGCTTGAGCTGACCGGCCAGCTTGGTGATGTTATGAAGGAATCGGCGCGTGCCGCCATAACCTATATTCGTTCAAAAGCAGCGGATCTCAAGATAAACGATGATTTCGCCAGCTCGAAGGATATCCATATTCATGTGCCGGCCGGAGCGATTCCGAAGGACGGACCATCCGCTGGCATCACGCTGGCTACGGCTGTAGCTTCGGCACTTAGCGGCAGAGCGGTCCGCCACAATGTCGCTATGACTGGCGAGATAACCCTGCGCGGCCGTGTTATGCCAATCGGCGGTCTCAAGGAAAAAGTTATCGCAGCCAGCAGAGCCGGAATCGATACGATTCTGGTTCCGATCGAGAACAAACGCGATATTGACGAGATCCCGGAGAGTGTAATGAAAAAGGTCAAAATTCACTATGTCGAAGACATGAGCGAAGTGCTCGGACATGCATTAGTCCAGCTCTGACTATTTGATCTGTGCTGACCAGATCTCGCTATAAGTTAGCGCCCCGTCAATTCTGTCTGAGCTCATCAGTGATATTTTGTTGATATCAGCTGCAAAAGGTTTGATCTCAAGCTTGAATTCATCGGCTGAGATATCTGGTTTAAGACGAACTTGTCGTGCGAGAGTGAGATGAGGTGTGAATCTTCGTTTTTCAATCTCGAAACCGGCGGCTGTTAGTTCGCGGCTGAGGCGGCGCTGCAGTCTGTTCAGCTTATTATTATTCTTAAGGCCGATCCACCAGATATCACCGCCGCGAGCTTTTGAGAAATGACCGCAGCGGTCAAATTGAAGTGTAAGTGCGGGTTGATCATCGGGGAGCCGCTGCGAAGATTGACTATTAGCATTGCGTGTCGTGGACTGTATGGCAGCTTCATCGATCTGCCGGTCAGAGGAGACTGTTTTGCTGATTGCCTGTTTGACTGCATCAATTCTTGCGCGCTCTATTTCACCTATAAATACCAGTGTCAGATGCAGGTTGTCCGGAGTCGCGAAATTACCCTTCTCAGCTGCCTGCTGGAGCTGGTTCTGGACAAGAATCATCTCGTCTTGTGCCATTTTATCGAAATTCAGTGCGACAAAAATCCTCATAATTTATACCTCAGCGCTCGGTCTGCCGAAATCAAGAATGGGCAGGAGCATACAGCGTTTACATTCCATAAAATCACACTTCATCGGAATATTAACTAAATTATACCGGTAAAAGTTGGTACTCGCCATCCTTAAATGTATGATATAATTTTGTCTGATTTGAAATTTGCTAATTAATGCCTTTGTGAGGAATAATATATATGAGATTTATACCGGCACCCTGTTTACGCGGGGGCATGGTCTGCGCTAAACGCATACGTGGGAAAAATGGCGAGCTGCTGCTGAACAAGGGTGCGAGGATACAAGATTCATATATTCGCCGCATTCGCGAACTCGGCATCATCGGCATTTATATAGAGGATAATTTGTCAGAAGGTATCGAGTTCGTCGATATTATAACCGAGACACAGAGATCAAATTCAGTAAATACTGTTAAATCACTTTTTGAGAATGTTTCAAAAGGTGTTCCATCATCGCGCTCTAGTATCCAACAGCTGCGCAAGACTATTGATGAAATAGTTGAAACCATTATTAATAACAAGGATCTTAATGTAAATCTGTCTGATCTGAAGATATATGATGACTATACTTATTTTCACAGTGTAAATGTCGGTGTGCTGGCGATCCTGATCGCTACCCGCATGAAGCTGCCGAACAATCGCTTGAGTGAGATCGGTATGGCGGCGATGCTGCATGATGTAGGCAAGGTTTTTGTTAATAAGCAAATCCTAAATAAGCCAGGTAAGCTCAGTGATGAAGAATTCTCCGAGATGAAGTCTCATAGTGAACGCGGTTTTGAATTTCTCAGATTCGGATTTCCCAGCTTCTCCCAGGATATGCTGCGGGCGATCATGGAGCACCATGAGCGTATTGACGGCAACGGTTATCCCGCTAGCAAGCGCAGTGGTCAGATCAGCGAATATGCGCGCATAATTTCACTAGTCGATGTATTTGATGCTTTGACATCGGATCGTCCTTATCGCAGAGCACTTACGCCCTCAGACGCAATTGAATATATTATGGCTGAATCGAACAAAGCCTTCGACCCCATTATTACTAAGTTTTTTCTTTCTTGTGTTATGCCCTATTCGCCAGGTACGACTGTCAGATTGTCAAATGGCTGGGTCGGCATAGTTGTCAGGAATAATTTCGAAGCCAGTTTGCGTCCTTTGGTCAGGGTCATCCGGCATCAAGTTGCAGAGCTTGAGAGCGACAATGATTTCAAACCTTATGAGATCGATCTGCTTAATGATAAAACTAATTTGGGAATTACGATTTTAGGTCATATAGACAGGTAGTAATCATGGATGTTAACACGAGAATATTCAGTGACGGCATGGTCATTCAGCGCGGTGAGTCGATCAGCTTCAGTGGTCATGAAACCTCTGGTGGTACGATCGACCTGATCTTCCAGGAGCGCAGGCTAAGCACTGTCGCCAACACAGACGGCAGCTGGCAGCTTGAATTTACGCAGCCGGAGGTTGGTGGTCCCTGGGATATTGTTATTGAGAATAAAGTGCCGGGCAGAATCGAGCGACGTCTGATCAAGGACGTGCTCGTCGGCGATGTTTACCTGATGAGTGGTCAGTCGAATATGGGCATGGATGTTGCCAGTGTACATAACAGTTTCTGTCAGGAAATAGAGGATTTCAGCAGTGATTATGTAAGGCATTTTAAGATAAATACTGCCTATGATTATCAGCAAACTTATACAGATACCGATACAGGCGAATGGGTTCGTGCACAGGGCTTCGATAAGCTTTCGTTTGGCGCGGTCGGCTTCTTCATGGCAGCTCGTCTCTATCGTGAACAACAGATTCCAATCGGCTTGATTCAGACAGCTGTACCAGGCTGTCCGATCGAGTCTTTTTTGAATACGGAGAATTATCGTAAATTCTTTCCAGAGGGGCCGCAATTACCTGCAGCCTGCCGCTCAAGAGCCGATATGACAGCGCAGACATTGCTAGAGAACCGTGCAATAGCAGATGCGGAACAGGCACTTCTGGCCGCAGATGATACCCTGGCAGAAGCTCGCGGTGGACAACGGGACTGGCAGACCTGCCAGATACCGATAAATTTACTAAACGGAGTCAGTTTTGATGGTTCCAAGCGGACTGCTGAAGAAAATGGCTCCGGCGTTATCTGGTTTCGCAAGGAGATCGAAATCACGCCTGAGGAGCTGAGTTTTTCAAGGATAGAAGGCGCTGCCACTATAGATAAATGTCAGCAGCAAATCGGACCGGTCCTTGAACTTGGTCTTATCATCGACAATGACACTACCTATGTCAATGGCCAGCAAGTTGGCAAGTCCTTATCACAATATGCATCACGCCGCTATCAGCTGCCGGTCGGTCTGCTTAAACCCGGCAAAAATCTGATCGAGGTCAGAGTAGTCTATACAAACGGAATTTGCCGCTTCTGGCGTGAGCAGCCTTATCAGCTAACAACGGCAGTGGCTATACACGATTTAAAAGGAGACTGGGAAATGTCCATCGGCTATCACGAAGACTCGCCTTTTCCCCGTAAGGTATTTTTTGAATATCTGCCTTCAGGTGTCTACAATGCCATGCTGGCTCCGGTGATGTCCTACAAGGCGGCGGCACTTCTCTGGTATCAGGGCGAGAGCAATGCCAATGATCCTGAAAGGTATAGAGACAAATTCGCAGTCTTGATCGAACAGATTCGCGCAGAAATGGCTCAGCCTGAGCTTGCGGCCTATTTCATCCAGTTGCCTGATTATGACTCCTATGACTCCGTGCAGAACGACAAATGGTCGCAGCTGCAAGCACAGCAGGAACAGGCAGCCAGAACTATTCCGAACACTTATATGGTCGTTTCTCGGGATGTCGGTGATATCACGAATCTGCATCCTCAGGACAAAAAAACACTCGGAGAGCGTATCGCTGATCTGATCCTCTCTTAGGAGAAATTTTGGTTAACCTCATGATTTCTAAATATGCAGAAAAATCACAATGCTTCTGCCATTTTCTTTTGCTTGCTTAGCGGCGGCTAAATTCGCGCCTGGCCTGCCGGCAGAGCTGCTGCATCTGTTTGACATCTTCAGTATTGCAGAGGCCCTCAGCATAGCGGGCCTTCTCATAAATTTCAGTTAGCACTTGTATATCGGGACCGCTCTCTGCTTGCACAGCGGCGGCATATTTTCTTGGGCTTAAGCCTGATTGCCAAACAAAACCCTGCTTGATCAAGAAGCTGACGAGCCGTGTATAGGCATCCCTGATCTTCTCCTCATCAGTCCTGCCAAAAGGCCTCAGTAAGCGTTTGCCGGTCTGCCTGGCCTGCTTCTTGATATCCTGAAACAAACGTGGAACCAATGATTCTGACTTATCTATACTCTGGGCGTTTTTGTAGAAACGACGATAGATCCAGAAAATGCAATAAATTAAAACGGCAAGCAGGCCAACATAGAACAACACATTCATCAGATAGTAGAATAGCATTCCGAGGAAGGCAAGCCAGGCCGGCTGCTCAGGCATCGGTGCCATCTCCATAGGACCACCGGCCATCTCATCCGGAGGCAGAGGTTCATCCTCGCCTGGTTTGATCAGCGACAAGATCAGACGCAAAAGTTTGATCGCCTGGCGGCCGAGCCAAGGGAAGATTCTCTGCAGTCCGAGCATCGGCGATAGCGTCAGCAGCACAAGTGCAATTACAGCATAAACAGCGAATATCAGTTGATTATAGCGCCGGATCTGCCGTGCCGGCTGTGTCGGTTTGGACATAAAACGTTCCATCTGCTCCTGCAGTTTACCCGCATGCCAGCGCCAGGTTGCCACCAGAAAATGCACAGTCATGATATGAAAGAGCATCTGACTAACATCATCCCTCTGAAAACGTACGGCCAGGAAATTGAGGATAAATATGATGACAAAAGCCGGGATCTGATCAGATAGCAGGTTAAATTCGTGGTACTCGTCACTTGTTAGCCGCAGGACAAAAGCCCGCAGCACCACCAGAATATGACCGGCTATAATTAGACCTATAGCTGCGCCGCCAAGCGGCAACAGCAAAGGGACAGCTATATAAACAAATAGCAGGAAAAAATACTGCCAAATACGCCGTATAGCTAGTCTTAATACAAACATCAGAATATAGGAAAATCCGATGATGATCATGACGATCAATTGCTTATCTGGAGCAATCATTGCCGTCAACAGAAGCATAAGAGCCATCAATACGAGACCGTGCATCAGCTCTTCCAGACAGAGCAGCAATTTGAATTTCGTACGCAGCATGATCAGGCTATTTCGCAGCCCGGTCATTTTTTGTTTAAGCCAAGATAGGAGATCAACCGCCATGATTGCGTACCTCCCAGGCATAAACAGCACCGCTGATATCCGGTAGTCGGCTTCTGCCATCATTGTAGCGCGGTACGATCCAGCTGCCGAGGCCACCGTCTGCTAAATAATCCTCCCAGATATTTGTAAGTGTAGTGGAACAGTTGAGAGAAATCATGACCATTACTGGATCAGCATCATGCTTTGTTTCCAACCGCTGTGCCAGAAGCCCGGAGAAAACTGCCGGTTTCTGATCGAGATCGAGACGGCCAAGTTGTTCAAGCACTGTCTGAACATGCTGCTGTGAGCGTCCCTGTGAAATACTGCAGATCTCCCGGCTGACGATATCGCGGGCATTTGTGAGAAAAGAACAACTGACTCCATCCTCGATAAGATACTGAGTCAGTGAACCTGCTATGCGAATGGCCTCTTCAATCAGCCGCTCTTCATAAAAAGCACCGTCCGGTTCGACATTCAGTAGGATCAGAACATCGCGCGCGGCCGTCACTTCATGGACATTGACCTTGAGGTTGCCGGTCCTGGCAGTCGCCATCCAGTTGATCGAGCGCATCGTATCATAGCTCTGATATTCGCGGATCGACCGAAATTCAAAAGGATCTGGATTAAGCGAGTTCCTGGCAATTATCTCGCCGACTAGATGCTGATACGGAATCAGCAGATCCTCGCGTGGAATCAGCCGCGGACAGACCGTCAGAATGGAACTGCTGGAAACATGCTTGACCATCTTCTGTGTCAGCAGCAGATCATTACTGATCAGATCGATACTCTTAATTGTAAAATACCCGCGTCGTTTGAGCTGAACCGGTAGTTTTCTCGTAATCCTCTGATACATTCCAAGCGAGAACAGATCCTCGCGATAATAGTCATCACTGACTGTCGCATTGGCATTATCCGGAAACAGCAGATAACGCGAGACCTGAAATTTTACTGTCAGCCAGGGGAGCGGCAGCGGCTTGCTGCTGGAGATTTGTTCATTTAAGAACAGCTGCTCGCCCTCCTGTCCGACCCGTGCCGAGAAAGAGAGTTCAGCTGTCAATTTGCTCGACCAATAACGGCTGTACAATAGTCGCTGCAGCCATATCAAGAGGGCAAAAGTTATCAGCAGAATAACAAAAACCATTTAGGGCTCCTGGAAAAAGTCTTCACTTGGCACTTGGACTTTTTCACTGATTTGCACCATCAGCTCCGCTGCCGCAGTTGAACGGCTGCGAACACTGCCGCGCAGAATCAGACGATGTGCACAGACAGGAACAATTAGTGCCTGAACATCATCAGGCAGAACATAACCGCGTCCCTGCATTGCTGCCCTGATGCGGGCTCCGCGGGCCAGAGCAATACTGCCGCGCGGACTGACACCAAGCGCTATCGATTCATGATTACGAGTTGCTTCTGTCAAACGCATAATATAGTCGAGGATTGATTCGTGCAGATAAACAGTCTCAGCCGCCAGACGTGCCTGCAGAAGCTGCTCCCGGCTGCAAACTGACTCCAGCGTTTGCACAGGACTACCGTTGATATGGCGGCGGATGACCTCGCGGCCGTCATCAGAACCTGGATAACCAAGCGGAAGCTGCAGGAAGAAACGGTCCAGCTGGGCCTCCGGCAGTGGATAGGTACCTTGTGTCTCAACTGGATTCTGCGTTGCTATAACGAAAAAAGGTGCTTCCAACTGACGGGTTTCACCGTCGATAGAGACTTGCTGCTCCTCCATACATTCGAGCAGACTGGATTGAGTACGCGGAGTAGCTCTGTTGATCTCATCCGCCAATAATATATTCGTGAAAACAGGGCCTGGTCTGAAGAGAAAATCACCGGTCTTAGGCTGATAGAAATTGATGCCGGTCAGATCGGAAGGCAGCAGATCAGGTGTAAACTGAACCCTGTGATAAGAAGCATCGATCGAACGGGCAAGAGAACGTGCCAGCATAGTCTTGCCTGTGCCTGGAACATCCTCTAGCAGCACATGGCCGCCTGCCAGCATAGCGGCCAGAATCAGCTCGACCTCGCGTTCCTTGCCGACGATGACCTTGCTGATATTATCCCGTATCGCATCTGTAATGCCCTTTATATCCTGCCAGTTACCAACCATAAATGAGGCCCCTTCCCGCGCCGCGAAATATTCGTATATTCGGAACGCTCATATAGCAATTCTAGCACAGTGAAGACATATAATTTTACTAAGAATTCTACCGGATTCTTGTTATAATGTGCTGAATGGGTAAACTATAAATGGTATATACATTTAAGGAGAAGCTTCAATAATGAATGAACATGTGATAAGTAATTCTACAGATAATGATAAGCAGACGGTATTAAGTGCCAGTACATCAGGCACCAATGTACCAGATACTAATGTACCAGGCGCAAACGCGCCAGGTGTCAGCTCTGTTGCCCAGGCCAGCTTCAAAGCCGTCAGCGGCAGCAGAGATGTGGATCCCGTCATGGCAGCGACCTGCCGACAAGCCGCCGCTGAGGGACTTGTCCTTTTAAAAAACGATAACAACTGTCTGCCTCTGACTGAAAATGAGAACATAGCAATATTTGGCCGCGTGCAGCACGACTATATGTATGTTGGTTATGGCTCCGGCGGCGACGTCAATCCGCCTTATACTGTCAGT